>JBDSJW010000333.1:0-13945 GCA_039917235.1 Kapaibacterium sp. (SeqCode)
CTGATTGCCTGCTCCAGCCCCACGCCCCCCAGCAGCGCGCCGCCGAATGCCAGGTACATCGCCATTCGGGTCGGTATGCGGAAGGTGCTGAAGAGGGGAAGCCGACCCAGCAGCGGATGGACAAAGAAGCTGTCGCCAAGCGCGTAGAACAGCCCCAGCAGCGCCATGCCGCCAAGGAACCAGCCAAGCCCCTTCAGCCGCCGCGATGCCACGCCGACGATGGAAAGGAGGAGCGTCACCACCCCGATGTAGATCGCGGTTTCCCAGAAATAATATCGCTCCGGCCGGAGCCAGAAGGGGATCGCGGGGGATTCATCGGGCCCGGCAACGCCAAAGAACTTCGGCGCCACAAGCGTCACCAACTGCCCCATCGTCAGCGATCCCTCCAGCGATTTCTCGTGCGACATCTCCGCCCGCTCCGAAAGCCCCGCCAGCTCCTGCGATGGAAGAAGCTGGATGGCGAAGATCCCGACACCGATGGCTACCGGAATCGCCGCGGCGATAAGCCCCTTCACCAGCGTCGATGTACGAGCGCCATCCCCCGAACGGATATCGCGGATGGCCAGAAAGATGGTGAGGCAGAAGAGAAAGAAGATGATGTAGAGCGCCGACTGCGGATGACCGCTCAACAGCGTCACGCCAAGGACAAGGCCGGAGAGAAGCGAATGAAACCAGCTCCGCTCATTGACCCCGCGATAGAAGAGGTAGACGATCAGCGGAAACCACGCAAGATGCTGGATCATGTTCGGGTGGATCATATGCACCACCAGCATGCCGCTCAGCCCATACGCGATGCCGGCAAAGATCCCCCCCCAGTTGCTCAGCCCGAACCCTTTCGCCAGCTTCCACATGGAGACCATCGCGATAAAGTAGTGGATCACGACGAAGAACTGCGCCAGCCAGGTGCCCAGGTGCCCTCCCGACAGGATGTACATCAACTGGTTGGCGGGATAGAAATATCCTATCTGAAGATCGGCCAGAAACGGCATCCCGCAGAATGTGAACGGGTTCCAGAACGGGACCACTCCCCCCACGAAATTCCTGGCGGCAAAGACCTCGTTCGGAAACGTGAACTCGGAGAAATCCTCCCAGAGAAACGCGTTGCCGGAGATATGCCCCCAGAAGAAGGCCAGGGTGATGATCGCGAAGACGCCGATTGCGATCATATTGGAGATCTGCGCCGGCGTCCGTTCGCTCTGCTGTTTGCGCGCGGCACGGGCTGCGGCGCGCCCCGCGCCCGGGAGGTTCTTGGGTTGATTCGCCATAACGTATTGATGTTTCCTGCGGGTGCGGCACCGTCCGGCGCCGATCGAAGCTGAGGAGGGGCTCCCCGTTTGACGCGACCATCTCAACAGAGTGTTACGCCTTCGCCATAAGGCGATAAGTCCGTAAATATACACCATTGAGTAACTTGCCCGCACATGATCATCAGACGGCTTATTTCATCAGATCCGGAAGCGACCGGAGAAGCAGGAACGGCGGAAACCGGGATTACCGGCAGGGCGATCCCGACCGTTACCGAGCTTACCCGCCAGGTTGCCGCCGCGCTCGAAACCGAGTTCGGCGATGTAACGGTGCAGGGGGAGATCTCCGGCTGGAACCGCGCCGCCAGCGGCCACACCTACTTCACCCTGAAGGATGAAGGGGCGGTGCTGAGCGGCGTCCTCTGGCGCAGCAGAACGCTGGAACATCCCGTTCGCGACGGGATGAAGGTGGTGGCGCGCGGAAGAATCACCCTCTATCCCCCGCGCGGCCAGTATCAACTGGACTGCACATCGCTGGCGCCGCTGGGGCTGGGGGATCTCCAGATAGCCCTTGAACGGCTGAAAGCGAAACTGATGGCGGAGGGGCTCTTTGAACAGGCACGGAAACGCCGTCTGCCGGAGTTCCCGAAACGGATCGGCGTGGTTACGTCATCGACCGGCGCGGCCGTCCGCGATATCATCACCACGCTCCGCCGCCGGATGCCGATGGTCCATGTGGTGCTCCGCCCCACACTGGTGCAGGGGATCGGGTCGGCCGAGGATATAGCGCTGGCGATCGGGCAGTTCAATGAGCTGGAGGATATCGATCTGCTGATTGTGGGTCGCGGGGGCGGCTCCGCCGAGGATCTCTGGGCGTTCAACGAGGAGGTGGTGGCGCGCGCCATCGCGGGCTCCCGTATCCCCGTCATCTCCGCGGTGGGGCACGAAATCGACTTCACGATCGCCGACTTTGTTGCCGATCTCCGCGCCGCCACGCCGACCGCCGCGGCTGAAATCGCCGTTCGCGACCAGGCGGAACTGCTGCCGCTGATCCGCGATCTTGACGCGGCGATGACCACATACGTCAACGACAAGATCATCCACGGCAAACGCGACCTCCTCTCACTCCTCCGAAGCCGCGGCCTTGCCCGTCCGCTCGACATGGTTCGGAGCCACGGGCAGCGGGTTGATGATCTGACCTATCGCGCATCGCTGGCGCTTCGCGGCTCATCGCTTCGGGCATCGGATCGGCTGCGGCTGCTGGAGTCCACGCTTTCCGCGCTCAACCCGACCAACGTTCTGGCCCGCGGCTACGCCATCGTGGAACGGAACGGAAGCCCGGTGACGCGCGCCGCGGCGCTCCAGACAAAAGAGCGCGTCACAATCAGGATGTTCGATGGTGAGCGGACAGCGATCATCGGGCCGGAACAGAAGGAACAACCCGATACGCCGAGCCTGTTCGGGGAATAGGCGGCGCGCGATCATCGGGGAATAACACCAGGGGCCGCCCCGGCCCATTGAAGAAGGCCCTTCCGGGCATATCGTTAAATATTCCTATCAGACTGTTGAACAACGTCATCCGTGGCGTCGGGGGACGTTTGAAACGTCCCCCGACATTCATCATTCGCTCAGATTCGGCCGCCTTGCGGCTGATCGTTGTTGAACAGTCTGTCATCAGAAGTAATTCAACAGTCTGCTATGGCAAAAGCACGCAATTTCGAAACATCGCTGGCACGGCTCGCGGAGATCGTGGAGGCGTTGGAGAACGACGGCACATCGCTTAATGAATCGATGAAGCTGTATGAGGAGGGGATCGCCCTCTCGCAGGCATGCCGCAGGGAACTGGAGCAGGCAGAGCTGAGGATCACGGAGCTGCGCGCCCGCGCCGAGGGGGGATTTGAGGAGAACGATCTGGAGATGTAGCCCTCCCTTATCCCGGTAACATCGTCTCCACGTTCGCGTGTACAAAGCCCAACAACCCGGCTCCCCGACAACGTTCACTCCCCGGGATCCGGAGCCGACCATATCGTTCAGACAGCATGTATAACAAATTTCGGAATGGAGACAGCATGATGCGAACCAACGCAGTCGTGGCCGCCGCCCTCGCATTCGCCGCGGCGTTCACCGCCGGGTGCGGCAAGGAAGATCTGACGAAGATCGATGGCAAATGGGGGCAGAAGGAGGGGGATGTCGTGGCAAAAGTGACCGATCTGAAGGCGAAGTTCGGCGAGATGACCGCGAAGTTCGAGACCAGCCGCGCCACGAACGTGGACGACACCACCAGGGCGGGGGAATGGGCGCGCGTCGATGGAATGCTGAAGGATCAGGGAAGCGCGCTCGGCACAATCGACAGCACGCTCAACAGGCTCTCCGAACAGCGCGCCGAGGCGCTTAAAACCGGACATCAGACGGACTACGACGCGACCTGGAGAAACGCCGACCTGGAGTACGAGCGGCTTATCTCCAGAATCGACGCGCTGGCAAGCGCCAACACGGCGATCGGCGAGAAGATCACGGAGCTGACCGCCGCCAAACCGGTAACCGGCACCCCGGTCGATACCGCCCGGCTTGTGCCGAACGATTCCGTCCCGAAGAAGGGGGTCGCCGGAAAAGATATCGCGAAGGAGAAGAGCGGCGGAAAAAGCTCCTCCGTCCTCCCGACCGAACAACCGGATGCGCCGGCGGCTCAGAAGAAATAACGCCGCTGGAAGATCGGTCCATCACACAAAAACGCCCGGCTCTCTTGATGGAGAGACCAGGCGTTGTTGTGTTTGACGGTTTATTCTTCAGATCTACAGACTGTTGGGGATGGGGACGTTTGAAACGTCCCCCGACGGAGACAGAGATAGAAACAATCCGTTAAGCTGCTTACTCCGCCAGCGCGCGCGAGCGTGGAGCAGCCGCCTTGATTTCGTCGGGAGTTCCCTCGGCGTACTTCTGGAAGTTATCGTTGAACTTCTGCGCCAGATCGTACGCCTGGTCATCATACTCGTCGGGGTTTGCCCAGGTGTTCCGGGGGATCAGCACCTCGTCAGGAACGCCTTCCACGTGAACGGGGACCTGAAGGCCGAAGATCGGATCCTCGCGGTACTCCACGTTGTTCAGCGCGCCGCTGAGAGCGGCGTTGATCATGGCGCGCGTATGGGCGATCTTCATCCGGTTGCCGACGCCGTACGGGCCGCCGGTCCAGCCGGTGTTCACCAGCCAGCAGCTTACCTCGTGCTCCTCGATCTTCTTCCCGAGCAGCGATGCATAGACCGACGGATGATGCACCATGAACGGCGCGCCAAAGCAGGTGGAGAAGGTCGGCTGCGGCTCGGTAACGCCCTGCTCGGTCCCGGCGACCTTGGCGGTATAGCCGGAGATAAACTGGTACATCGCCTGCGCGGTGCTCATCCTGGCGATCGGCGGGAGGACGCCGAAGGCATCGGCGGTGAGCATGATGATGTTCTTGGGATGGCCGCCACGGGAGCCGGGAGCGGTGTTCGGGATGTACTCCAGCGGATAGGCCGCACGCGTGTTCTCGGTGTACTTCGCCGAGTCAAGGTCAAGGATACGGGTCTCGGGATCGAACACCACATTCTCCAGCACGGTGCCGAACATCTTCGTGGTCGCATAGATCTGCGGCTCCGCCTCGGCCGAGAGCTTGATCGCCTTGGCGTAGCAGCCCCCCTCGAAGTTGAAGATGCCGTCGGCCGACCAGCCATGCTCGTCATCGCCGATCAGGGCGCGGCTGGGGTCGGCGGAGAGTGTGGTTTTTCCGGTGCCGGAGAGGCCGAAGAAGACCGCGACATCGCCATCGGCGCCGATATTCGACGAGCAGTGCATCGGCATCACTCCCTGAAGCGGGAGGAGATAGTTCATCGTGGTGAAGAGGGATTTCTTGATCTCGCCGGCGTAGGATGTGCCGCCGATCAGAATCACCTTCTTTCCAAAATCGATCATCACGAAGGTCGATGACCTGGTGCCGTCGATGGCCGGATCGGCATCCATGTCCGGGACATGCACCACGGTATAATCGGCGGAGAAGATCTCATCGCCATTCTCAATCTTGCGCGTCGGGATAAAGAGCGTCTGCGCGAAGAGGTTGTGCCATGCGTGCAGGTTGATGACGCGGACCCCAACACGATAGCGCGGATCGGCGCCGACGAAGCAATCGGCGACGAAGAGATCGTGCCCCGCCATGTACTTCTTCGCCTTCTCCAGAAGCGTGTCGAACTTCTCCTGCGAGAACTCCTTGTTGACCGGCCCCCACCATACATTATTTTCGCTTGAAGGCTCCTTCACCAGGAACTTATCGTTTGGCGAGCGCCCGGTATGCTGCCCCGTAAGCGCCGCGAACGGCCCACCGTCGGTAAGATGTCCCTCGTTGCGCTTGACGGCCTCTTCCACCAGATGGGGAGTTGTGGGGTTATAAAAGATCTCCCCCGCCCCTGTAATGCCGAACGCCTCGAGTTGCTTCCGAACTTCTTCTTTGTTCATGAACGATGCTCCCGATGAAGATATACGTTAAAAAACAGAATGTTTGTCGTAAGGTGATAAGCTAATCAAAATCTCTTAATCGCCTTGAAACGGTGCGTTGCACGCCCCGGCCCCGTTGAAAAAGGAAGAGGGACAAGGAATGGATCCTGTCCCTCTTTCCGATAATTCATGCTGAGTTATACGTCCAGGTTGCGGACGTACCTGGCATTCCGCTCGATAAACTGCCGGCGTGGTTCCACCGAATCCCCCATCAGCGTTTCGAAGATATGGGCGGCGGACTGCGCGTTCTCAATCGACACCTGCTGGAGGGTGCGCGTCTCCGGGTTCATCGTGGTGCTCCAGAGCTGCTCCGGGTTCATCTCCCCAAGCCCCTTGAACCGGCTGATCATGATGCCATCCTTCGTCTTGCTTGCCCCGTCGTCGTCGATCACGACCGGCTCCGGGTCCTCCTCCTTGTTGGCGGCACGGTTGGCCGAATCCCGTCGGATGCGGGCGATGATCTCATCGCGCTCCGCGTCGTCGAAGGCGTACAGCTCGGTCTTCCCCTTCTTCAGCTTGTAGAGCGGCGGCATCGCCAGGTAGATCTTGCCCGCCTCGATCAGCTCGCGCATGTAATTGAAGAAGAGCGTCAGCAACAGCGTGCGGATATGCGAGCCATCCACGTCGGCATCGGCCATCAGGATAACCTTGCCATAGCGCGCCTTGGTGATATCCAGCGTCTCCCCGAAGCCCATGCCGAGCGCGGTGAAGATGGCGCGGATCTCCTCGTTCTCCAACACCCTGTTCAGCCGGGCGCGCTGGACGTTCAGCACCTTTCCACGGAGCGGAAGGATGGCCTGCGTCCGGCGGTCGCGAGCGCTCTTGGCGGAGCCACCGGCGGAATCACCCTCCACCAGATAGATCTCGCAATGCTCCGGGTCCTCGATCGAGCAGTCGGCCAGTTTGCCCGGCAGCGTGGAGGATTCCAGCGCGCTCTTGCGGCGGACCAGATCGCGCGACTTGCGGGCGGCCTCCCGCGCCTCGGCGGCATTGAAGACCTTCTCGATAATCGCCTTTCCGACCTTCGGGTTCTCCTCAAGGAACTGCGCCAGCCCATCAGCGAAGATGGAGCGGACAACGCCCTCGACGTCCGAGTTGCCCAGCTTCGTCTTGGTCTGCCCCTCGAACTGCGGCTCCCCGACCTTCACGGAGATAACGCAGGTAAGCCCCTCCTTGAAGTCATCGCCGGTCAGCGTGATCTTGTCGTTCTTGAGGAGCTTGTTCTTGGCGGCGTAGGCGTTCAATGTGCGTGTAAGCGCCGAGCGGAAGCCGGAGACATGCGTCCCTCCCTCGCGGGTGTTGATGTCGTTCACATAGCTGAAGACATTCTCGCTGTAGCTGGAGTTGTACTGGAAGCAGACTTCGACCGGCGTATTCTCCTTCTCGCCGGCGATCATCACCGGCTTGATGATCGGGGTGCGAAGCTCATCGATATACTTCACAAAGCCGACAAGCCCTTCCTCGTAATGGAACACCTCATCGATCCCATCCTCCCGCTCATCCTTCATCGTGATGGTGATCTGCGGGTTGAGGAACGCCAGCTCCCGCATCCGCTCCGCGAGCGTATCCCAGCGGTATTCGCTCACCTTGAAGATCGATGAATCGGGACGGAACCACTGGGTGGTGCCGGTTTCGGATTTCCGATTGGTTTCGCCGATCTCCTTGACCGGCCCCTGCGGTATGCCGCCGCGATACTCCTGCTGGTAGATCTTGCCGTCGCGCTTGATGGTGGCGATCATATGCTCCGAAAGGGCATTGACCACCGAAACGCCCACGCCGTGAAGTCCGCCGGAGACCTTGTAGGTATCCTTGTCGAACTTACCGCCGGCATGCAGAATGGTCATGACCACTTCCAGCGTGGAGATCCCCTTGGCGTGCATTCCCACCGGGATGCCGGAACCGTTATCCACCACCGTGATCGAATTGTCCTTGTGTATCGTAATGTCGATGGTGTCGCACCGGCCGGCGAGCGCCTCATCGATGGAGTTATCGACTACCTCGTAAACAAGATGATGGAGGCCGCGCACGCCCACGTCGCCGATATACATCGCCGGACGCAGCCGAACCGCCTCAAGCCCTTCAAGTACCTTGATATTCTCCTCGGTATAGGCATTCTTGCCATTACCGTTGGACTGTACCGTTGTTGCCACAGTTTCCTCAGTTGATTCAATTGGATCGATCATAATTCTATCTGTTCGTGGACGATTTCAGGGACGATTTCATCTATGAAACAGCCCGAAAAATCTATGGTAAATGAGGGTTTTCTTAATAGATTAAAATGATTTACGGATCGCCCCCGATCGCGTTGATCATCCATGCCGGATGGCGGCGCGGACAGGCGGGCGGGGCGTTGAAATCCGGGATCGTTCAGCGAAGAACAATCTCCTTCACGATCTCCGCGCCAAGGCGTTCATTCACCTTCGCGCGTATCTCCTCGCGCCGCATCGCCAGCTCATTTCTCCATACCGCGCTCTGCACCTTCACGAACATCGTCCCCCGCTCTATCCTCTCCACCTGCGCGTGCCTCGCCACCGATTCGCCGACGATTTCCACCCAGTACGATGGAACCGAATTCTCCTGGAGCTTCTCCGAAAGATTATTCTCGCGAAGCCACTGCTGGATGATCGCACCGATAGATTCAGCCATAATTATCCGACCTGCAAAATTACCATGTTGGCCGGTTTCCGCCGACCTTTTTTATCGATTTCCGGGGATATTCGGAGAGATTTATCAGCCCACCGGATGGAGCGATCCATCGGCGTGCCGCGTCTCGGCAACCGCCCCGCCGGAGACCGTGAAATGCCCCTCGCCGCTCGACAGTTTTCGTCCACGGAGGAACGGCAGAAGGTCCAGCGAGGCAACCGTAATAAAGGTCTGGGCGATGTTCCGGGTAAGATCATAAACGCGCTCGGCGCGGCGTGCATCCAGCTCCCCGAAGATATCGTCAAGAAGGATCAGCGGGGTCTCCGCGCACTGCCGCGCCAGATAATGAAACTCCGCGATTTTCAGGCCGATCAGCAGCGTCTTGTGCTGCCCCTGGCTTGCCGATACGCGGACATCGCCGCCGTTGATCTCCATCCTCAGATCATCCCGATGCGCTCCGAAGAGCGTGGTTCCGCGCCGCTGTTCCTCCTGCCATACCTGCTGGCTTCTGAGCCAGAGGGCGTCCCGGTATTCGTTGACGCTGCCGAGCGGTTCCCTGGCGCTGTCGGGGGCGTAGAATATCTCCACATCGTCGGCGCCGGTGGCAACCTCGGCGGCGGTGGCCTTGAAGATCGGCTGGAACTCCCGGACGAACTCCGCGCGCTCGTGCATCAGGTGCGCGGCCCGCTCGATCAGCCCCTCATCCCACGGCTCAATCAGCGCGCGATCGATCGGCCGGCCGTTCTTCCTCCCCATCGCCAGCAGAACGTTCCGCTGTTTCAGGATGCGCCGGTACTGCATCAGCTCCTCCAGATAGCGCCGCTTGGCCTGGGAGATCACCATGTCGATAAACCTGCGACGCTCGGAGGGGGCGCCGTTGGTGATTGCCTTGAGATCCGGGGAGAGAACGACGGTGGGGGCGGTGCCGATGACCTGTGCCGCGTTGGCGGCGGGGCTTCCATCCAGGATAATAGACTTGCCGGCGGAGTTATCGTAGCGAACCTCGATCCGGTGTGGCGCGGAGTAATCGCTTATCCCCTCGATCTTCGCCTCGAACCCCCGTTCGCCACGGCGGATCAGCGTGGCATCCAGCGTTCCCACAAAGGAGCGCGTGAGGGTGCAGATGGCGATCGCCTCCAGAATGGTCGTCTTCCCCTCCCCGTTCAGGCCGGTGATGACGTTGGCCCCTTCGGCGACATCAAGCTCGGTGGAGGAATGGTTGCGGAGATTTTTGAACGAGAGGCGACGGAGACGCATGCGGAAAACGCGAAATGGATCTTCTACGGGGGACGTTTGGACATGGTGTAAGGCGCAGGGGCAGCTTATGAACTGCCCCTGCATGCCCCAACACGCACGAAAATTAATTATTCAGCCGGATCGGCATCAGAAGCATCAGCACTTCCTGGCCGTTTGCCTTGCCGTACGGCGAAATCAGCGACGGGCGGAGCGGCGTGGAGAAATCCATCGCGATCTCATCCGAGTCGATCCTGTCCAGAGCGTCACGGACGAACTGGGAGTTGAAGCCTATCTCCAGCTCGTCATCGCTGTAATCGCACGGGATATGCTCGAACGCCTCGCCGCCGGTATCCATATCCTCCGCCTGCACGCGAAGCGCATTTGGAGCCACCTTCAGGCGGACCTGCCGCGTGTGGGTGTTGGAGTAGAGGCTTACCCGCTTCACCGTGTTGAGCAGCTCCTCCCGCTTTACCACCATCCGCTTGTCGTTGGCCTGCGGAATCACATTTTCATATGGAGGATAGTTCTCATCGATCAGGCGGGCGGTGATGGTGGTGGTCCCATCGGCAAACCGGACATGCGTCTGGTTTGCCTCCAGAGTGATATCGGTGGCGGAGAAGGCCTTGGAGGCAAGCTGAAGCGCCTTCGGCGGGACGATGATATCAACCGGCTCGCTCAGCTCCGCGGTCATTTCATGATCGATTACACGCACCAGCCGGAAGCCATCGGTGGCAACCGCGCGGATTTCATCAGGACGGAACTGGAAGAGGACGCCGGTCATCGCCGGGCGGAACTCATCGCCGGAGCAGGCGAAGACGGTCCGGTCGATCATTGTGGAGAACTTGTTGAGCGGGAGATTCAGGGAAACTCTTGGCTCGAACTTTGCGCGCTGCGGGAACTCGGAGACATCAAGCCCGGAGAGTTTGTACTCGCCGCTGGCGGTATGAAGGCTGATCCGTTTGGTCGATGGATCGGCATCGAACTTCAGCTCCCCGATCTCAAGGGCGCGGACGGTATCGAACAGACGCCGGGCGGGGACAAGGATGGCACCGTTCGCCATGCCGCGCACCTCCACCCTGGTGGTGACGGTGATATCCATATCGGTCGCCGTCAGGCTGAGGGCTGACCCCTCAAGCTCCAGCATGACATTCTCGAGAACCGGCATGGGTGAGCGCTGCGGTGTTGCGCTGGAGATGCGACTCAACGCCTGCGCGAGATCTTTGACTGCGACACTGAAGTTCATGGTTCGGGCTTATAAATGGTTCACGGGAACGTTCAAAATGTAGAACCGGCGTCGTAGCGCGGCCGGGCGGGATCTGGCCCAACCCTTCAACTTATCGGATGCGGGCCTGCGACGAAGGAACGCCTCCCGGCCGTATCACACTGGAACCGGTGTTCGCGGCTTCTGGGGGATGGCGCGGCGCGCCGATAAGGGATCGATAAAAGTACTAAACCCGGGCGCCTTCTCAAAGCCGAGATACACGGTTTGACGGGCATCCGGCAAATACCGGCGGTGGTTGATCGCAGAGGGCGATCGGCCCCGGAAAACATCTTCTCCCTCCCCGGCCCGCGATGCGCCCGGGAAGATGGAAGCAACATCCAATACACTCTATTCAGAGGAACGCATATGTCGGAAATGGAATCGAAACACAGCGATCTGATCAGCAAGGGACGCGAACTGGGGATCGACTTCAGCGAGATCACCGAGCAGAACGGGAAACTCCAGCTCAATGGAACCACGACGTTCCAGATGCAGAAGGACGCGTTCTGGGACGCGCTGAAGGCGGGAGGGGCCGAGGATGAAGTGGGCGCCGATATCAAGGTGCAGAATACCGATTATTACGGCGATTATACCATCCAGAAGGGGGATACGCTCAGCAAGATCGCCCAGCGCTATCTGGGAGATGCCAACAAGTACAGGATGATCGCCGAGGAAAACACCGACACGATCTCCGATCCCGACAAGATCAACGCCGGAGCCACCATCCGCCTTCCGATGGCCGCCGCGCTTCACTGATCTCCCCCGGCGGATCGATAACAACGCGAACATAGCCCCCGCCTCCGCGGGAATTCGAACATGACGTTCGAGGGATAATGCCGAATGTCCCTCGAACGTCTTACGTTTGAAGCTCCGGGACGGATGGCACGATCCCCTCCCCGCGGAAATGGGCTTCTCCGGGTATATCGTTATAAGCTTTATGGGACGACAGTTCAAACAACGCGACCAGCGGCCGCTGGCTGAACGGATTGCGGAGGCGGATGCGCTGGTGATCACCGATGTGCAGACGCAGCGGAAACAGGCGGAACGGCGATCGATCTTCATCAACGGCGAGTTTGCCCTGGGGGTGAGCGAGGAGATGTACGTCAAATACGCGCTCTACAAGGGGCGCGTGGTAACGCTTCACTTCCTGGAGGAGGTGCAGCGGGAGGATGAGATCTACCGCTGCAAGCAGTCCGCCATGAACTACCAGACGCGAAGGATGCGGAGCCGGAAGGAGATGGAGGAGAAGCTGGCCGAAAAGGGCTTCCCGCCGGAGGCGATCGACGCGACGATCAAATTCCTGATGGAGTACCGGATGATGGACGATCACGATTTTGCCCGCGCCTATATCAACGACCAGATCATGAAACGCCCGGTCGGCCGGCGACGGCTGGAAAACGATCTTCGCAAGAAAGGGCTTCAGAAGGATGAGGTGGCGGAGATCGTCTCGGAGTCGCTTGGAGCATCGGACGAGCTGGCCCACGCGATGGCCGCCGCCGAGAAGAAAGCGCGGACCATCCGGCACGACGATCCGCGAAAATGGGAGCGGACGATGGCCGCATTCCTTGCCGGACGCGGCTTCGACTGGAGCGTGGTGGGGACGATACTGGAACGATACCGACGGGAACGCAAAGAGCCTGACAACACATTTATCGACGAGTGAGCGGAGACATGAGCGAAGATTTTTCCGATGATTTCGATCCGTGGGGGGATGCCGGCGACGAGGAGCCGGTGATCGTGAGCTTTGGCGAGCTGACGGCGATCCCGTATGCCTGCGCCGCCTGCGGCGAGACGAACGAGACGCAGTTCGACCTTGGCGGCGGCTATCATCAGCAGTACACGGAGGATTGCGCGGTCTGCTGCCGCCCCAACCTTCTGACGATCACCGTGGATGAGGAAACCAACGCCGCGACGATCGCCAACGAGCTGGAATACGACTGCTGAACGCCCGCCGGTTACGGCTTCAGGGCGTACGAGGAGATGAGCCTTGTCACCTTTTCCAGCAGACCGTAGCTGACCATCGTGGGGAGATCGCGCGCGGTGTGATAGACCGGATTGCGCGGGTGATGGCGATCGCTTACCCACGGCTTGCAGCTCTCCATCAGCAGTACCGCCGGAAAGCCGAACCGATCGAACGATTCATTGTCGCTGTTGGGACATGGCGTGGCGATGGTGGCAAGGTTCAGATCAAGCCCGAGAAAGCTCCGGCGCGCCTGAAGATCGGCGGCCAGCCACTGCGAACGGGGCGTTGTGAAGATCGGCATATAATCCTCCCCCGGATTCCATCCCACCATGTCCATGGAGATCACCGCGCGCACCGGCTTCCGCTCCCGACTCAGTTTCCCGGCCATATATCTGCTGCCGAGATGATGCCCGTCCGCATGGGCAAGCCCGGCGTAATCGGGGTTCCGTTCCTCGGCGTTGCAGGCTACGAACATCAGCGTGTACTGTGGCTTCAGATCGGAACTGGCAACCAGCGTCAGCGTTTCCAGCAGCGCCGCGATTCCAGTGCCATCATCATCAGCCCCCGGCGCGCGCGCATGGCTCCAGTTCCGCTCCCATCCGCCATCCCGGCTTCCCGATGCATCGATATGGGCGCAGATCACGATGATCGAATCGCTCTTCCCCGCCACGATCGCCACCGGATCGACCAGCGGCGATGATCCCTTCAGGGATTTTCTGGCGACCATGAACGTATCGGCGCGGACGTTCGGGGTGCTCTTCCGCATCTCCGCCAGCACATACTCCACGGCCCAGCGATTCCCATCGGTAAACACCACGCGCGACCCGGTCCCCCCCGCCTTCGCCAGCGTATCGATATGCCCGCGAAGCCTTGATGCCAGATTGCGCGGAGGCGATAGCGGATCGGCGATGCCGGATCGCGTGACAAGCGGCATGGCGCAGAGGAGCGCCGTGACGATCAGAAGTCGGATGATTCCGCGCATCGGCAGCCCGGTTATGTTGACAGAATGTTCAGCACCGGAAGCGGGATTATCCCCCCCCGATCGACAAGATCCGCGGGCATCTCCTCCACCGGCGC
>JBDSJW010000334.1:0-21273 GCA_039917235.1 Kapaibacterium sp. (SeqCode)
GCCGCGCGGAGCAGGCCGGAGATCGTCCTGAGCGTCGTGGTTTTTCCCGCGCCGTTCGCGCCGATCAGCGTGACGATGGAGCCGGAGGGAACCTGAAAGCTGATCCCCTTGATCGCCTCAATGGCGCCGTAGTTGACGTTGAGTTGCTGTACCTGAAGCATAGTTCGAGAACCGAAAAGGGGAGTGCGCCGCATCATCCGGCGAAAGCGGTCCCCATTGTCATAAGAATAGTTGTAAGGGGACGTTTAAAACGTCCCCCGACATGGACGATAAGGGGACGTTTGAAACGTCCCCCGACAGGCCGCTAGCCAGCGGCCCCCTCGCCGAGATATGCCTCGATCACCTTTGGATCGCGCTTGACCTGCTCCGGCGTTCCGCTGGCGATCTTCACGCCGTAATCCAGCACCGTCACATTTTCGCAGATCCCCATCACCACTTTCATATCATGCTCGATCAGCATGATCGCGATGCCGAACGTATCGCGGAGATAGCGGATCAGCCCCATCAGATCGGCCTTCTCGGTCGGGTTCATTCCGGCCGCCGGTTCATCCAGCAGGAGGAGCTTCGGCTTTGTGGCAAGCGCGCGGACGATCTCCACGCGGCGTTGATCGCCGTAGCTGAGGTTCTTCGCCAGCTCGTTGCGGTGGGGAAGAAGGCTGAACATATCGAGCAGCCTATCGGTCTCCACGGTAAACGCATCCTCCTCGCGCTGATAGCCCCCGAGCTGAAAAATCGATCCGACAAACCCGGTCTTCGCCTCCTTGTTGAACCCGATGCGGATATTATCGGCGACCGAGAGGGAGGGAAAAAGTCGGATGTTCTGGAACGTTCTGGCGATTCCCCCCTGCGCTATCTCGTGCGGGCGTTTGCCGTTGATCGATCTGCCGTTGAACGAAACGGTCCCCTCGGTCGGCGTATAAACGCCGGTGATCATATTGAACACGGTTGTCTTGCCGGCGCCGTTCGGGCCGATAAGCCCCACAAGCGACCCTTCGTCGACGGAGAGCGAGAGGTTGCCGACGGCGGTAAGCCCGCCGAAGCGCATCGTGACGGAGTTCAGTTCGAGAAGAGCCATCGTAATAATTCAACAGTCTGTTAGTACGCGGGAAATCGTCCGGGTTATCCCTTCAGCGTCGGCGCGGCCGTCGGCTTGCGCGTCGGGATATTCCGCAGCCGCTTCATCAGCCTGCTTTCTCCAAGTCCGCCGAACAATCCCTGCGGGCGGACGATCATCAGGATGATCAGCACAAGCGCGTAGATCGACATGCGGAACTCCCCGAACTTTACCGGCCCGATGGAGAAATCGCGAAGCCATTCCGGAAGATACGTCAGGATGGCCGCGGCGAAGAGGATGCCCCAGGTGTTTCCCATGCCGCCCAGGATCACCATCACCACGATCTCCACCGATTTCAGGAATCCGAAATCCTCCGGCTTGATAAAGCCGTTGTAGTGGGCGTAGAGCGCGCCGGCAACCCCGGCGAAGAACGATCCCACCACAAACGCCACCACTTTATAACGCGTGGTGTCGATGCCGGTCGCCTCGGCCGCCACCTCATCATCCCGAACCGCCAGGAAGCCCTTGCCGTAGGTTGAGCGGATCAGGTTTTCGATGACGAAGACCACAATCGCGACGGTGATAAAGACCCAGAGGAAACTTGAATAGCGGGGGATGTTCGATAGCCCGAGCGAGCCGCCGAGCGATTCTATGTTCTGAAGCACAACGCGGATGATCTCGCCGAAGCCGAGCGTGACGATCGCAAGATAATCCCCCTTCAGCCGGAGAGATGGAACCCCAACCAGAAGCCCCGCGACCGCCGCCACCGTCCCGCCGAGAATCAGCGATATCAGCAGATAAAGATCCTCGCCGATCCCACCGGCCGCCGGAGCGCCGATCAGCTTCGGCAGAATCATCGTCGTCAGCGCCGCGCTGGTGTAGGCGCCAACCGACATAAAGCCGGCGTGTCCCAGCGAGAACTGCCCGGTAAACCCGTTGATCAGGTTCAGCGACGCGGCCAGGATCATGGCGATCCCGATGTTGATCACGATCCGCTGGTCGTACGAGCCAAGCTGATCGTAGAAGAGAATCAGAAGAAGGAATACGACTACGATGCCGATCAGGAGCATCAGATAAGGGCGGGCGATCTTCATACTTTCTCCGCGCCTCCCTTGCCGAGCAGACCGGCCGGCTTCACGATCAGAATCAGAATCAGAATGCCGAAGACGATCGCGTCGCGGAACGTCGGGGAGATATATCCCGCCGTCAGCGTCTCCGCCGCGCCTATCAGAAATCCGCCGAGCGCCGCCCCCGGAATATTGCCGATGCCCCCCAGCACCGCCGCCACAAACGCCTTCAACCCCGGAAGAATTCCCATCAGCGGGTTGATCTTCGGATAGCTCATCGAGTAGAGGATGGACCCTGCTCCGGCAAGCGCCGACCCAAGGAAGAAGGTGAAGGAGATGATCCGGTTGATGTTGATTCCCATCAGCGATGCCGCGCTGATATTCATCGACACCGCCCGCATCGCCGTTCCCACTCTGGTCCGCATGACGATGATTCTGAGGATGATCATCAGCGCGATCGCCACGCCGAAGACCAGGATCTGCGTGCTTCCGAGCGAGACGCCGGAGAAGATCGTAAAGGTGTGGCTTGGGATCAGCGTCGGGAAGGTGCGGTAATCCGCGCCGAAGGCGAACGAGAGCTGGCCGGTATACTCCATGAAGAGGGAGACGCCGATCGCGGTGATCAGCACTGTCAGCTTCGGTCGGCTCCGCAGCGGGCGGTAGGCGAGAAATTCGATCACCACGCCCAGAATGCCGCAGCCGATCATCGCCACGATCAGCACCGCCAGCGCCGTGCCGTAGCCTTCGCCCAGCAGCGGCATCAGCCGTGGAAACGCGTAGAATCCGATATAGGCGCCGACCATGAAGACATCGCCGTGAGCGAAGTTGATGAACCGGAGCACGCCATAGATCATCGTGTAGCCAAGCGCGATCAGCGCATAGATGGCGCCGAGCGAAAGGCCGTTGATAACCTGCTGGAGAAATTCACTCATGAATGGGAAGGATCGTGTACGGATAAGAAAGGGATGGGGAGGAGGTCCCCATCCCGTGCCGCTGCTCTGTTCCGTCAGGCGCCGCTAACAGACTGTTGAACAACGTCATCCGCGGCGTTGGCCTTCACCATCGCTCACTGCGGCGTCCAGAAGGACGCCTCATTCGCTCAGGTTCGGCCGCCTTGCGGCTGATCGTCCTTGAACAGTCTGGGTATCAGAAGTAATTCAACAGTCTGCTATGAGAGAATGCCTCTCTATGGGGCAACCGTGGCGGAGTAGGTGAACTTGCCCCCCTTGATCTGAAGGATCACCGCGGACTTGGTTGCGTTATGATTGGGATCGATCGTGATGTTGCCGGTGACGCCGGAATATCCCTTCAACGTTGCAAGCCCGGTCTTGATCGACTCGGGATCGGCCTTGCCGGATGTCTTGATCACCGCTGCGATGATGTTCATGGCATCGTAGCCGAGCGCCGACATCGCCCCGGGAGCCTCATTCTTGTAGGCCGCTTCGTACCTCTTGATAAAGCCCTGCACCGCCTGCGATGTGTCGTCGTTGGAGTAGTGGTTGCTGAAGTAGCATCCTTCCAGCGCCGGGCCGCCCGCCCCCTTGGTCAGCTCGGGGCTGTCCCATCCGTCGCCGCCGAGAAGGGGAACCGTGATTCCCAGCTCGCGCGCCTGCGCCGCGATAAGGCTCACCTCCGTGTAGTAGCCGGGGACGAAGATCGCCTGCGGGTTCTTTGCCTTGATTGCGGTCAGCTCCGCCTTGAAATCGCTCTGCCCGCCGGTAAACGCCTGCTCGATTGCGATGGTGCCGCCAAGCCCCTGGAACTTCTCGGTGAAGTTCTTCGCCAGGCCGACCGAATAATCCGAGGCGTTGTCCTTCAAAATCGCGACCTGCTTCACGTTCAGGTTCTGCGCGGCGAACTTCGCCATCACGGCCCCCTGGAACGGATCGATAAAGCAGATACGGAAGATATAATCCTTCACCTTGCCATTCTCCACCGTCACCTTCTCGTTGGTGGAGGCGGGGCTGAGCATCGGCACTTTCTCACGCTCGCAGATCGGCGCGGCGGCGATCGAGCGGCTGGATGCCACCTCGCCGATTACGGCGATCACATGATCCTTGCTGATAAGTTTTTCGACGGAGTTCTGCGCCCCCTTGCTGTCGGATTGCGTATCCTCGGTCACCAGCGTGATCTGCTTGCCGAGAAGCCCACCGGCCTTGTTGATCTCATCCACGGCGAGCTTGACGCCGTTATCGACCTGCCCGCCGAAGGTGGCCTCCTTGCCGGTCAGCGATGCGAACTGGCCGATCTTGATGGTTGCCGCATCAGCCGGTTTTGCGTCCGAGCCGCCATCCTTCTTGCAGCCGACAATACAGAGCGTTACAGCGCTCGCCAGAATCAATGCGAAGCGATTCCTCATACGATGGATTGAGTTAAGGTGTAGACAAAGAAATACTAACGAATTACTTCCGATCCCCAGGCTGTTCAAGGGCGATCAGCCACAAGGCGGCCGAATCTGAGCGAATGAGGCGTCCTTTGGGACGCCGCAGTGAGCAAACGATGAATGTCGGGGGACGTTTCAAACGTCCCCCGACGCCGTGGATGACGTCCTTCAACAGTCTGAGATGATCGAAGTTCGCGGCTATCAGAGCCCGGTGGAGCCGAAGAGCTTTGCCGTGATGCTGATCGTCTCACCAACCTTGCTTCCGACAACTCCCTTGGAGCCGGCGACGTTGAAGTCCTTCAGTGCGACCTTGAAATCCGCCGTAAGCATCACCAGATCGCCCGGCGCGCGTTCGCGGGTCTTGGCCGATGCGTCCAGATAGGTGAGTGTCACCGGGACGGTCATCTGCTTGGTGACGCCATGCATCGTGAAATTGCCGACCACATTTGCCGTAAAGGCATTCCCCTTTACCACGACGCCGGAGACCGAGGTCGCGGTGAAGCTGATCGTCGGGAAGGCGGCGGCATTCAGCCACTGATCGCTCTGGATATGGCTGTCGCGCATGCCGTTGCCGCTCTTCATGGTGGCAACCTGCGCGGAGAGCGTTCCACGGAGCGATGCCGGCTTTTTCGGATCGAGCGTGAATGCGCCGGTGATCCCTTCGGCCGTGCCGCTGATCGTCTCAAGCGGCGCCGAGCTTACCCAGGTGAACTGGTTCTTGGCGACCTTGTTGCTGATCGTGACTTTCTTCGGTCCCGACGCGGTGACCGCAAGGCCCTGTGCCCGCATCTCGGTGCCGGCGATAAGCAGCCCGGCCATCAGTGCAAGTGGGGCGATTATCCACTGTTTCATCGCTGATACTCCTCTGGGAATGAACATGTATGAGATTCTGATAGATATCATCTTAGTTCGGGGAGGCCCCGGCGCTCCGTGTGGGACCACACGATTGCGTGGTATTGGAGCATGGCCGCCGCCGCAATGATTCATTGGTCCCGCTTGCTGCCGAATCGTTTAATCAACGGGCAAAATCAATCGAAGTCTTTGTCGCAACACGCATCTGGTCAAAAAAAATCAGCGGTCGCCGTACAGGTCCTCGCAGATGCGGGAAAGGAGTATCTGATCGGCCTCGGAGATCTTTCCGGCAAAATAGCTGTGTGCCTTATGGAGTTCCGGCTGGATTCTATCCAGGAGGTTGAGTCCCTTCTCCGTGATTCTGGTAATCGAGAGCCGCCTATCCTCGTCGGATCGATCGCGAACCACAAGCTCCTGCTGTTCCAGCCGATCGATCAACCGGGTGACATCCGGCGCGCGTTCCAGCATACGATCGGCAATCTCGCTGCGGGAATATCCATTCGGCTGGCCTCCGCGAAGGATGCGGAGCACATTGTACTGCGGATGGGTGATGCCGAACTCGGCGGCCATCTTTTCAAATTGCTCACGGACATGCCCCCCCGCCACGAGGAGGTTCAATAACGACTCGTGGAGCGGACTTTCGAACTTTGTCTGTCTGATGCGTTTTCTAAGTGCGTCACCCATAACGCGACAAATATACAACGAAATCAATGTCTGTTGCGACAACTATTTCGAAAAGATTGATGCGGATGGCCGCGATCGGGGGGATCTGTTTGGAAAGATGTCCCGGAGCGGGCTATTATCCTTCTCCATTTCCGGTTCGCCATGTATCCGTCAGAAGTATCGATACCCTTCCATGATCGCAGCTCTTCTTTGTCCGCTTGCCCGCCTTGTTGCCGTTGCCGTGGCTGTCGGGTTTATCGCCTGCGCGGGGACCGGCCGCTCCGAGATGATGCCGGCCCGGGATGCCCGGCAGGCGCTTCTGGTCACCACTGATGGCTGGAACGCCACAGCCGGGGTGATGCGGCGTTTTATCCGCGAGAAGCCGGGCGGAGCATGGCGGCAGGTCGGCGATTCCATGCCGGTGGTGGTTGGAAGGAACGGCCTTGCGTGGGGAAGGGGGATCAACCCGGCGCCCCCAGCCGGACCACGAAAGCATGAAGGAGATGGTCGCGCCCCGGCCGGCATATTCCGGCTCCGCTCGGCGTTCGGATACGCCCCGCGGAGCGCCACGGAGGGCATCCGGCTCCCCTATACCGAGCTCACCTCCACGATAGAGTGCGTGGATGATTCGGCATCGCGCAGCTACAACCGGATCACCGACGCGGGGAGTGTCCCCGCGAAGGATTGGTCAAGCTCGGAGAAGATGGCCCGCGCCGGGGTCTTCTATCGATGGGGGATCACCGTTGACCATAACACCGATCCGGCGGCTCCCGGCGGCGGGTCGTGTATCTTCATTCATATCTGGGGCGGCCCGTCAGTGGCTACATCGGGATGTACCGCGCTGGATAGCGCAAACGTGGTTTCCCTCCTCGCCTGGCTCGATCCGGCGCTTGCGCCGGTGCTGATTCAGCTTCCGGCCGCCGAGCTTCCAGCCCTGCGAACCGCGTGGGATCTGCCGTAGCGGTCTCCTGTGGTCCCTCCACGTCGCGGTGGATAGCGTGGGATTTGGGGACGTTTGAAACGTCCCCCGACGAGGAGAGTGTCACCCGCTTCGTGTTGAATAGTCCGAGAACCTGAAGTACTTCAACAGATCATAGCACAGTGAATGTCACCTTCCTCGGCACCGGCGCCGGCGCGCCATCGCGCCATCGAAATGTTTCGAGCATGGCCCTCCGGCTCCCCGAGCGGGGGGATCTCTGGCTCTTCGACTGCGGTGAGGGGACGCAGCACCAGTTTATCAGGAGCGATCTTCGGATAAGCCGCGTCAGCAGGATCTTCATCACCCACCTTCATGGCGATCATCTGTTCGGCCTGATAGGCCTTCTCTCCACATGCAGCCTCGCCGGCGATCCCAAACGGATCGATATTCATGGACCCGAGGGGCTTGAGGAGTATATCGAGGTCTCCCTCCGGCTTTCCGGTACCACGCTCGGCTTCCCGTTTTCCGTGCATGAGGTTCGCGAGGGGACTATCGTGGAGGATGGCGGGTTTAGGGTACGCTGCCGGCGTCTTCTGCACAGGATGGAGACATTCGGATACCGGGTGGATGAGCCAGAGCGCGCCGGCAGGTTCGATACCGCCGCCGCCGTCGCGCTCGGCATACCGCCGGGACCGATCTACGGGCAATTAAAGCATGGGGAAACGGTGATGCTGGATGATGGGCGGGAGATCGACGGCGCGGACCTCTGCGGGCCGGTTGAACGCGGTCGCTCGGTGGTCTACGCCACCGATACCATCTACACGCCGGAGGCGGTGGAGCTTGCGCGCGGGGCCGACCTGCTGATTCATGAGGCCACATTTTCGGAGGCCGATCGGGAGATCGCGGAGCTGAGCCTGCACTCAACCGCGGCGATGGCGGCGCGCGTGGCGCTGGAAGCGGAGGTGGGGCGCCTTCTCCTGACACACGTCAGCGTTCGCTATCCGGGGATGAACGGCGGCGGGACAAACCCTCTGCTCGATGAGGCGCGCGCGATATTTCCCGCAACGGAGATGGCCGCCGATTTTATGACTATCGATCTTCCACGGCACATGTAGGGATACACCGGCATCCGGCGTGGTTTCCTGGAACTTCGGTTCGGCGTGGAGATGAATGATGTTGTGTACGGGATATCGCCGTATCGCCCGGTGCATCTACCTTCGACGCATTATCATGAACTATCTGATCTGGGATTTCGACGGGACGCTTGGTTATCGGGCCGGCATGTGGAGCGGCACGCTGCTCGAAATACTGGATGGCGAGATGCCGGGGCATGGCCGGACCATCGACGATATCAGGCCGCATCTGCGGAGCGGATTTCCGTGGCACAATCATCACATCACCAATCCCCCGAACCGTTCGCCCGATGAGTGGTGGCTGGCTCTCCACGATCTGTTCAGGAATGCCTTTATCGCGCTTGGCGTGCCGCCGCCGGATGCCCCGCGTCTTGCCGCGCTGGTCCGTCCCGCCTATCTCGATCTTAATCGATGGCGGCTCTATGATGATACGATTCCAACGCTCGATGCGCTCTCCGCGCTTGGCTGGCGCCATATTCTTCTTTCCAATCATGTCCCCGAACTGCCTGAAATTCTCCAGTATCTCGGGCTGCGCCGGCGGTTCCTCAGCATCTTCAATTCCGCGGTCACCGGCCATGAAAAACCGCATCCTTCCGCGTTCCGAGCCGTGCTGGATACGATCCGTCCGGGGGCAACCATCTGGATGATAGGCGACAGCATGGCCGCCGATATCCGGGGCGCCGAGGCCGTGGGCATTCCCGCAATTCCCGTCCGGGGGGAGGAGAAGGGAGGAATTATCGCGATTGTGGAAGGATCCCGCGGCTGATCGACACATTTTCCGACTATCATATTCCATCTCCCGATGCCGATCATTACGCTGACAACCCATATCTCCGCGCCGATCGAGCGCGTGTTCGATCTCTCCCTCAGCGTCGATCTTCACGTCGCCTCGATGGGGCATACCGGCGAGTCGGCGGTCGGTGAAATCACCACCGGGCTGTTGAAACTGGGGGATGCGGTTACGTGGCGGGCGCGCCATCTGGGCGTGCGGCAGCGGCTTACGTCGAAGATCACGGCGCTCGATCGCCCGCTCTATTTCCGCGATTCGATGGTACGCGGGGCATTCAGCAGGTTCGATCACGATCATTATTTCGAGCGGTTGGGTGCCGGGACCATTATGCGCGATCGCTTCAATTATACATCTCCGCTTGGGCTGCTCGGTCATGCCGCCGACTGGCTTTTTCTGAAACGCTATCTCACTACTCTCCTCATGAAACGGAACACGACGATTCGCCGGATAGCGGAAACCGATCGATGGCGACAATTCCTTCACGATTGATTTAATTATTCGGAGTTGATAATAAAAAATCGCCGGGCTTTTGATTCAGGATAAACTGACGAGGAATTTCACGTTCGACGGGATTTATTATGTGCAGCGGCCGAGGGTTCCGGATCAGATTATCAACCCGCACAACGGAAGGCCCTAATATGCTTGAGACATATTTGTATTCACCGAACCAGGTTGTCATCCTGAAGTCTATGACAGAGTCAAGGCATTATCACTGTAAACAGAGTGCGAATTTGCGAGATCCTTCTCTCGCTACGCTCACTCAGGATGACAAAGCGGATTTTTTGTTGAAAATGCTAACGAAAAGAATAAAAATTGTCATCCTGAACGCCAGTGAAGGATCTCGCAGATTCGGCCATTGATCTGTCTACGAGCCAGCAATCACGCCAGGGTCTGCAAGATGCGCTTCGGGTCTTCGCGTGCCGCTCAGGATGACAAGCTTGGTTGGATGGGAACAATACCAAAATATGCGTCAAGTATATTAGCGCACAACGGAAAGGTGCTGGTGTTCAGGTGATTTCGATAATTATCGATTAAATTATTTTTCGGCGGAGTTTATTTCCCGCAGGGCCACGCCGTAGCGAACGCCGCGCGTGCTGACGGTGATGGCCGGGAGATCGTAACGGCGCATACATTCCTCCAGAATAATCCCGCCTCCCGGAAGAAGATCGGCTCTGTCGGGATGAACGCCGGGGATGGTGGCTATCCGTTCCACCGGCATTGCAAGCAACTCGGCGACGATGCGGGATACCTCCGCCATCGGAAGCCGAAGCCCGTTGAGTTCCTCCGCGTCGAACCGGCGCATGCCGGTGAGGATTGCTCCGAACGTGGTAACGGTCCCGGCAACGCCGACCACGTCGATATCGGCGGGAAGCTCGAACGCGCGGGCCATCGCCTGGCGTGCCATCGCGCGCGCGGACCTGATGGCATCGGCGGATGGAGGAAGCGTTGAAAGGAATCGTTCGGTGATCCTGACCGCGCCGATATCCAGGCTTATCGCGTCCTTCAGCCGCCCATCGGCACCGGCTGCTATCTCCGTGCTTCCGCCGCCGATATCGATCACCGCGTGCGCGGAGCCGACCATGTCGAGCTTGAACAGCGCCCCGCTGTAGGTTAATTCCGCCTCCTCGGTTCCGCTTAACAGCGCTATCTCAATCCCGGTCCGCTCCCGCATCGCCCGGATAAAATCCTCCCGATTATTTGCATCCCGAAGCGCGCTGGTCCCGAACGCGATAATCCTCTCAGCCCCCAGTCGCTCGGCGATGGCCCGATATCGGCTCAGATATTCCGCAACACGATCGAATGTTTCCGGGAGAATTCTTCGCGTGGCGTCCACCCCCTTGCCAAGCCGGGCAATTTCATGCTCGTCCCCCAGAATGGTTATGCCGCCGCCGGCGTCCACGGCAAGCGTCGCCATTAAAATCGTGTTGGTGCCGATGTCGATAACGGAGAATATCATCCTTCAGGCTCGCTGGAATTTCGTCGCGATCCATTCATTTTCACGCTCCTCGGCAACCGGCTTCAGGCCATGCTCCGCGACTGCTTCCACCAGGCTGTCGTAGTCAACGTAGAGGACGCCGGATGTGAGGATGCAGGCTTCCGGGCCGGCGTGCAGCCGCTTTGCCATTTCCGGGAGCAGCTCGATAATGATATTCCGATGGATGTTCGCAAGGATGATATCGAATTCATCTTCCAGGACGGCATCCAGTTCGCCGAGCGTCAGGATGATATCGGAGGCATCGTTCATCGCGATATTCTCCCGCGAGTTCTCCACCGCCCACTCATTATTGTCGATTGCCACTACATGTCCGGCGCCGTATTTCGTCGCGATAATCGCAAGCACGCCGGTTCCGGTCCCGATATCGAGGACACGTTTATCGCGAAAATCGATCCCCGGCATCAGCCGCGCTATCAACCTGGTCGATTCATGATGTCCCGTTCCGAACGACATCTTGGGATCGATTGTGACGATGAGATCATCAGGGCCTTCCGGTTCCACCGGGTTCCAGCTCTGCGTGATGACAAGCCGGTCGGTCAGGCGAACCGGCTGAAGCGATTGCTCGAACTCGGCGTTCCAGTTCTGCTCCTCCACCGTTCCCCGCTCCACGCGCAGATCGGCCCCTTCCGGCATCCACGATTGCAGCGTGTCGATCATGGTGCTGTTGTACTCCCCCTCATCGAAATAGAGGGTGATGCTTGTATCGTTATCCACGATGCCGGTAATCGGGAGGGTGCTGGCAACGGCGGTCAGGATATCCAGCGCGTCGCGGTCGGCGTGGCAGGTCAGGGCTTCGTATTGTTTCATGCTGCTGAATGCGTGTATAGGGAATAGGCTTATCAGACTGTTGAAGGAGGTCATCCGCGGCGTTGGCCTTCATCGTTCGCTCAATGAGGCGTCCAGAAGGACGCCTCATTCGCTCAGATTCGGCCGCCGTGCGGCTGATCGTCCTTGAACAGTCTGGGCATCGGAAGGAATTCGACAGCCTGTTATGGAACAGATCACTGCAACGCGGCACTACTGCCGCATACCGTTCATCATCAGGCTTCCGGATCGGAGGCATCGCCGGCGCGCCAGAAGGGGCGAAGATAATATCCCCAGAGCCCCAGCACCTCACGTCCGATGTAAACCGGGATGGCGAGGAGCGTTCTGCTCTCGCGTGCCGGCACCGTGAGCACCTCCCGTCCTTCCTGCTGATAGGTCATCTTGATGCGCGGGAGGTGGTAGAAGTGGCTGACCGCCATGACGCGCCGCGCGCCGATCCGGCGGAGTATGGGGATGGTGTTGTCGATCGTCGCCTGGGTGTTGACCCCTTTGGGATCGAGGATGATGGCGCTGTCCGGGACGCCCAGGCTTATCGCCATCTGCCGCATCGATTCCGGCTCGCTGATGGCGCCGTCGCCATCGCCGCCGGAGAAGATCAGCACGGGGGCCAGATGTTGCTGGTAAAGCTCGCACGCGGTTCTGACGCGATCGGCGAGGGGGAGCGATGGGGCTCCATTGGCATAGGCCCTTGCGCCCAGCACCACGATGGCATCGGCGGGGCGACGGTAATCGGTGCGGCCGAAGCAGAGCATCTGCATCAACGGAAACGCGATCAGCGAGACGAAGACGGTGACGGCAATCGGCAGCGCCTGCATGGCCGCCGTATCCGCGATCCCGCCGATGACGGCCGCCACGATGACGCCGAGCATGGCGGTCATAAAGAGGGAGAAGGGAATCGGAAATGCCGACGGGAGATCGCCCCGCGCAAGGAGGATGTGGAATCCGATGGCATTGCCGAGCGTGATAACCCCGGTAATCCCCGCGACACCGATGGTAAGCCAGCGTCGCCACGGTCGCATCCGGGGGCGCAGGGCGTAGGCGATCAGCACGCCGGAGAGAAGCCCCAGAAGCATCTCCCCGATCCGCCAGGGGATTGGATGCAGATCAATCCACCATGTGTTGCCGTCAAATCCCGTTACCAGATCCCCGATGATATTCAGCAGCGTGAACGCTCCCAGAAACAGGGCAAGCCCACGGACGATGCCGCCGGTAATTCGCTGGTTCACTCCCCTCGTGGAACCGGAAATGATGCGGTTGCGGGAAGAAAAAAATGCGGGCGCCAGGGCGCGAGTGAATCCATTCATGATATGGTGCGATAGAGCAGACTGTTGAATTACTTTGGTCACAGCATGCTGACACGCCCTACTCACCGAAAGTTACCGATTGCGTGCTCTCCGGCATTCCCCCACGGGGCATGAATTGCGGGTCGCGCCGGGAAGATACGCCGGGGGAGGGACGGCGGGCTCGTGTATTTACCTCTTGGGATATTTCCATGAGAATGCGACCTTTTCCTTTGGCATCGTTATTGCCGTTCGCTAAAGAAAATGTGCGATAGCACCGTTGCGGTAATACATCAAATTTCAGTGGAGAAGAACCATGGCACAGTATGAATCAGGGGAAACCAGCGGGCTCAGCAAGGGCCTTCTGATCGGTCTGCTTACGGGCGGAGCGGTTGGTGCGGCGCTAGCTCTGCTGTTCGCGCCCAAGGCGGGACGGGAGCTTCGCTCCGATATCTCCGATATGACGAACGATTACATCGACAAGGCCGGCGATATGCTGAACAACGCCAGCGAGCGTTCCAAGGAGATCATCAACGAGGGACGGACCCGCGCCGAGAACATCATCGATGATGCCCGTGAGAAGGCCTCCACGCTTCTTACCGACGCCGAGCGGATTGTCACCGACGCCCGCGCCAAGGCGACCTCCAGCAGCGGTAAGGTGGTATCGGATGTCAAGGACGGCGCCGGTCGTCTCGCCGATGCGGCCAAGGCCGGCACCGAGGCTTTCAAGGAAGAGCTTCGCGCCTGACCTTGCGATTCCCTGTTGAACAACTTCCGATCATGATCGCCGGGTCGTGCCCATATGAGTGTGCGCGATCCGGCGATCGGATCAACATCATGGTGAGCCGCCGTGGCGCACTGCCGTCAGCATATCGATCCCTATGGAAATATTACTCTATATCACCGGCGCAATCGCGCTTCTGGCGCTTGCCGGCCTCTTTGTCTTTCTCATCTTCTTCCTGAACGGCACCAAGGGGCTGCTTAACGGCATCACCGTGGCGCTCAAGGATCTGGTGGGGGAGATCAGCGCGATCCGCGGAAGCCTTCAGGGGACCATCAGCAAGCTGAATGATTCCGTGGGACGGATCAACGCCCAGCTTGATCAGGTGGAAGGGATCATCGGCAGCGTGCGGGAGATGACCAACGATGTGGCGCGCCTGACCACCGATGCCACCGATGTGGTTCACGACGCCAAGAACATCGTGGTGAGCGTTATCGGCTTCGTGGATAATGTGCAGACACAGGTGCAGAAGCCGATTACCGAGGTGGCGACGATCTTCTCGGCGCTTGGCGCTGGCATCCAGAAATTCCGCCGGATGCTCGGCGGACATAAGACCCACACGCTGGAACAGAGCGTCAGCGGTGAGCGGCATGTAACCTCCGGGATCTGACCGGGGGAGCGCATCATGATAATGCGACTCCGATGATAGCGCGATGCGCATGGTAGGACATCCTCCGTAACGGCATCGCGCCCGTGGCACCAGCAGCGATCGATTCGATATTCACGCCCTCCGCTTCGGCGATTCTCCTTTCCCTGCCATACTCATGACCTTACTGGAGATCGGTAACAGCACGATCAAGCTGGCCTTTCCCACCGGCCCGTCCTTCGCGATCGAGCGATTTGATCCTGATGATGCCGATGCCCTGGCGCGGCGATGCGTCGGCCTTCCCGGCCCCATCATCTGCGCGCTGGTTGGATCCTGGCCAACTGGAAATCCGCTGGAATATCTGCGCGATAAAGGAATCGATATCCGCGTGATCGAACGCCGGGAGCTGGATGATGTTGTGGGGGAGAGCTACGATACGCCGGAGACGCTCGGACTGGACAGGATATTTAACGTGATGGGGCTGGAGGGGGATGGCGTGGTGATCTCCTGCGGAACCGCCATCACGATTGACGCGATTGCCGGCGGGAAGCCTCTCTGGGGCGCGATCCTTCCAGGCTTCAGAACTGCCGCCGAAGGGCTGCATCGGCGTATCCCGGCGCTTCCGGTCGTTCAGCTCGATGCGATAACGATGATCCCGGCGCGGAGCAGCATCACATCGGTCGCGAACGGCGTGCTGCTCGGCACCATGTACGCGGTGCGGGGAATCGCCGGCGAGCTTGCGCTTCATGCCTTCGACGGCGATGCTCCCCGGGTTGTGATCACCGGCGGCGATGCCGCGACGCTGCAACGTCTCTGGTCATCGGAGCCGCTTCCTGAGATCGACGAAGCGCTTCTCTTCAGGGGAATGCTCCGGCTTGTTCAGAAGCGGTGACGGGCTACGCCGATGGTTCCCCCGTCAGCTCCGCCAGTGCATCTCCAATGCTTCGCGCATCCGGGAAGAACGAGACGATTTGCTCGATCACCTCATCAACAAGCGCGTCGGGGCAGGAGGCGCCGCTGGTCAGCACAATCTCCAGCGGCCGGTCGTGTTCCGGGAGCCAGTTCAGCGTGCGCCGCGTTTCCTTTGCGTGAAGATCAAAGTGTACGATTTCACCGCGTGAAAGAATCTCCCCGGCATCCTTGATGAAATAGGTCGGCATCCGCTCCTCGCAGAGTTCCACGAGGTGGGATGTATTGGAGCTGTTATATCCGCCAACCACAACCGCGATATCCCCCCCCGATTCTATCAGCGCGATCGTCGCCGTCTGGTTTTCATTTGTCGCGTAGCAGAGGGTATCCCGTGTATCGGCGAAATGTTCGGCGATGGCATCGGCGCCGTAACGCTCCACCATCGCGGCCCGGAGCCTGTCGGCGATCGCCTGCGTTTCGGATGCCAGCATTGTTGTCTGGTTCACCACGCCGACGCGTGCCAGGTGGAGCGCGGGATCGAATCCATCGGAGCATTGCCCGCCGAACCACTCCGCGAATCTCCCGAGCGGCTCGCGGCCGGTGATGATATCCGCCAGCCGCTCGGTTTCCGCCATATTCTGCACGATCACCGTGGGCGCCTCCGCGCTGCTGTGGGAGAATGTGGCGCGGGTCTCCTCGTGCGTCCGTTTGCCATGGATCACCACCGTGCAATCCTTTTCCCCCAGCGTCCCCGTCCGGTTCCAGACCTTTTCGACAAACGGGCAGGTGGTGTCCCATTTGTATGGATCGATTCCCCGCGCGGCCAGCCGCTCCTGGAGTTCCAGCGTGGTCCCGAACGCCGGCACAATCACGATATCCTCCGCCGTCAGCTCATCCCAGCCGAACAGGTCATCCCCGGACGGCGTCATGATAAAGCGGACGCCACGCGCCAGCAGGTCATCATTGACATGTGGGTTATGGATCATCTCGGAGAGGAGGAAGATCCGTTTGCCGGGGTTTTCCTCCAGCGCGCGGTAGGCGATCTCGATCGCGTTCTCCACCCCGTAACAGAACCCGAAGTGGCGCGCGATCCTGAAGCGGACCGGGCCGAAATCGAGAACGGAGGGGGTAAGGTCGCGGCGACGGGGATCGCCGGCCTTGCGTGCCGCTTTCACCGCGGAGATGATCGGCGAGCGGAAGTAGATCGGGATATCGAATGTTCGGGCCATATCGGAATTGCTGCTGTTTGGACGCAAAGCTACGATGCCGCACGCGGTTTGCACGATCCGTTTTTGCGTTGTAGCGGATATGGTGCATGGACAGCATAGCTATGTTTTGTACGGGCGGCGTTGATATGGTTTGTGTAGGCGGCATAGCTATGTTTTGTACGGGCGGGTTTCAAACCCGCCCCGACGACGACGACGACGTCGCCGCTGACGCCGCGACGACGCGAAGCATTGGATTGCGCTGCCGGAACCGCCCCAGCCGCTGATGCCTGAAATGCCCGCGGATGTGATCCTGAAAATAATTCCCCTTTGATGCCGCCGCGCGGAAGCCCGCGAAGACCTGCGGAGGGACGTTGCTGAACTGATAGATCCCGCCGCCGGTGAAGATCACCTCCATCATCCGTTCCCCTGCATCGTAGCCAATGGCGTGAATCGCGCTGGACCGCACTGTTTCCAATGTCATGATCGTGCTCCTGGTGAAGTGGTATCAATGTCCTTGTTCTGCCCCGCGGAAGGGGGACGATATGATGACGATCAAGCGGTCGGCGGAATGTGGAACAGACCCCGCGGAGTTGGGTTTCTGGAAGCAAAAAGCCCCGTTTTCAGCGTGTGAATGGCGGTTTTTGAGTGATACAGTTCGTTGCAAAGCTTGGTTGATGATGCCATCATATTCGGGAGCGACCCGGCCCGGCGCGGGGGCTTTGGAACATCAGGTGAACGGTGACAAACCGTTAATATCGGCGACGGCGACGGCAGTAAACCTTGGATTACCGAGGCAGTTTGCTATTTTCGGAGAATTACATCTTCGTGATTTTTCTCATGCCATCTCTGTCCCCGACGGGAACCTTATAGATGATTGCTGTCCCTTCGCACATCGCCTCTCTTAAGCCGTACCAGCCGGGAAAATCGATTGCCGAGGTCGAGCGTGAGCTTGGCATCACCGGCTCGATCAAGCTTGCCTCCAACGAGAACCCGCTCGGCTCATCTCCGATGGCAATTGAGGCCATCGCCAACTCCCTCCAGGATCTCACCTATTATCCCGATGCCGGCGGGTCATTGCGTCACGCCCTGGCCGATCGCTTCGTGATCAAGCCGGAGAACGTGATCTGCGGTTCCGGCTCCGAGTCGATCATCGCCACGGCGCTCCATACGTTTCTGGAGCCAGGGAATGAGATGATCACGAGCGAGGGGACGTTTGTGGGGTTTCAGGTGCTGGCGCATGCGTCGGGCGTTAAAACGCATTTCACGCCGCTGAAGAAATACGCGTACGATCTGACCGCGATGGCCGCGAAGATCAACGACAAGACCAAGATCATCTACATCGCCAACCCGAACAACCCGACCGGAACCGCCGTCACCACCGACGCGCTGGAGCGCTTTATCGCCAGGGTTCCGGATACGGTGCTGGTGATTATGGACGAGGCCTATTTCGAGTATGCCGATGGATGGCCGGACTATCCCGACTCGATGCACTACCGCTGGGATAATGTTCTGACCTGCCGCACCTTCTCCAAGGCGTATGGCCTGGCGGGGATCAGGATTGGCTATGGGATGGCGCACTCCGATATCATCGGCAAGATGCTCAGGGTGAAGCTGCCGTTCGAGCCGAGCACTCCGGCCGCCGCCGCCGGCGTGGGAGCCCTGCGCGACGTGGAATTTCTCCGTCGCACGGTGGAGTTGAACCGCGAGTCGCTCCTCTACTTCCATACCGAGCTGGAGCGGCTGAATCTCAACTTCGTCCCATCGCTCGCGAACTACGTGATGATCGATTTTCAGAATGCCGACCGCGTTGAGCGGGTCTTCAACGGCCTTCTCCAGCATGGCGTGATCACGCGTCCTCTCCGTGCCTTCGGGCTTCCGCAATGCCTCCGCATATCGACCGGCACGATGGAGCAGAACCGTCGCTGCATCGATGCGTTGCAGGGGGTTCTTAGCGCCGAGGTGAGCGCCTAGCAGACTGTTGAAGGAGGTCATCCGCTGCGTCCGGGGACGTTTCAAACGTCCCCCGACATTCATCGTTCGCTCACTGCGGCATCCGGCAGGACGCCGCAGTCGCTCAGATTCGGCCGCCGTGTGGCTGATCGTCCTTGAACAGTCTGAGCATCTGTAGTCATTCAACAGGCGCCTAGCGCTCCCGTTTCGGCGACTCTCCAGAATATTTGTCCGGTTCAGCTCCTCACGATTTCGATCATCCCCCTCCCCGGGCGCGTCCCGTGGAGCAATGAAGGGGAGATCCGCGCCGATCGTCGGCCGCATGGTGATGCTGGGCCTCTTTCGATCAGGAATTCCGGGTAACAATTATGGAAACAGCAGAACAACTCCGCTCCGCGGAACAGGGTCAGGATCTTTTCAAGATTCACGGCACCCACCACGTGGAGCTTTACGTTGGGAACGCCAAGCAGGCCGCCTACTATTATCGTCGCGCGCTCGGCTTCCGCATTACCGGCTATCTGGGGCCGGAGACCGGCGTCAAGGACCGCGCGTCCTACCTGGTTGAGCAGGGGAAAATCCGTTTCGTCCTTACCACGCCGCTCCATCCCGATTCACCGATCGCGGCCCATATCCATGAGCATGGCGATGGCGTCCGCGATATCGCGCTGCATGTGGAAAACGCGGAGGAGGCCTACAGGATTACCACCGAGCGGGGAGCGCGCGGGGTGATGGAGCCGGTGGAGACCAGCGACCATTTCGGCACGATCAAGACCGCGACCATCGCCACCTACGGCGATACGGTCCACTCCTTTATCGAGCGCGGAAGCTACAACGGCTTCTTCCTTCCGAACTTCGAGCCGCGCGAGGACAATCTCTCCACGCCGTGCGGACTGAAACACGTTGACCATATCGTCGGCAATGTGGACTGGAACAAGATGGAGGAGACGGTGAACTTCTACGCCAACGTCTTCGGCTTTACCAGGTTCGTTTCGTTCGACGACAAGGATATCTCCACCGAGTACAGCGCGCTCCGTTCCACCGTGGTTGCCAACGAGAACAAGTGGGTGAAGTTCCCGATCAACGAGCCGGCCGCGGGGTTGAAGCGCTCGCAGATCGAGGAGTATGTGAACTTCTACAAGGGCGCCGGCGTTCAGCATATCGCGATGGAGTCGGAGAATATCCTGGAGACGATCGCCAAGATGCGCGCCAACGGCGTGGAGTTCATCAACGTGCCGCACTCGTACTACGATGAGCTTGCCAAGCGGATGGGCGAGATCAGCGAGTCGATCGAGGAGTTGAAGGCATTGAACATCCTTGTCGATTTCGACGACAAGGGATATATGCTCCAGATCTTCACCAAGCCGGTGGAGGACCGTCCGACGCTCTTCTTTGAGATCATCCAGCGTCGCGGCGGCGAGTCCTTCGGCAAGGGAAATTTCAAGGCGCTCTTCGAGGCAATCGAGCGCGATCAGGCAGCACGCGGAAATCTGTAATCCGCCGTGACGGCGTATAGTATTGTCGCATCGCATCGTCGCATCGCATCGTCGCATCGTATCCGTCGGGGCGGGTTTCAAACCCGCCCATACCCCCGGCACTGAAAAGCCATCGGATCGCACTGACAACGCATCCGCAAATCTTTTGAGCATACATGTCCGCATCTCGTCCATTGCTTCTTCTTCACGGCGCTCTTGGCGCGGCATCGCAGTTCGATGAGCTGGTGCCGCTGCTTTGTGATCGGTTCGACGTTCACGCGCTGAACTTCGCCGGTCATGGCGGCGGGGAGCCGACGGAGGAGCGTTTCAGCATCGCGAACTTTTCGGCGGGGCTGGAGCGGTGGCTGGACGAGCGGGGAATGGAAGGGGCGGATATCTTCGGCTACAGCATGGGGGGCTATGTGGCGCTCCACCTTGCAAGGCGATCGCCCAGGCACGTGGGGCGTATCTTTACACTGGCGACGAAGTTTGCGTGGGATGAGGCCACCTCGGCGAAGGAGGCGGGGATGCTGAACCCGATTGCAATAGAAGAGAAGGTGCCGCGTTATGCGGGGCAGCTTAAAGAGCGGCACGCGCCGCACGATTGGAAATCTGTGCTTTCGAAGACAGCGGAAATGATGCTTGCACTCGGGAGGGAGCCTGAGCTGCCGATTGATGATCTGGCGGGGGTGGAGCATCGGGTGATGATCGGTGTGGGGGACAGCGATCGGATGGTGAGCATCGAGGAGAGCGTCGCCGCATACCGGCGTTTGCCGAACGGACGGTTTATCGTGATGCCGGGAACGCCGCATCCCCTGGAGAAGGTCTCCTCCGGCAGGCTGGTGGGCGAGATCGATGATTTCTTTCGGCCGAATGAACCGTGACAGCATAATCAACAACAATCATTAATCGAAATGGCATCAGAGAAAAAGGGGACAGCGCGCAGCAGTGCGACGAAGGCCTCCACCAACGGCAATGGTAAGGTTACCGTCAGCAGGACCTCCAAGCACCAGGCGGTGACAACCGGTGATCCTCCCACGCCGGTAAAGGGGGTCAACAAGCTCACGAACATGATCTCGCCGGAGCCGTCGTTCTACCAGACCGTGGAGCATAACTTCGAGAAGGCCGCCGTCGCCGTGGACTATCCGCGCGGCATCCTTGATCAGATCAAGGTTTGCAACTCGGTTTACATGGTCCGTTTTCCGGTCCGCATCAAGAACGATATCCATGTCTTTACCGGCTGGCGCGTGCAGCACTCGCACCACCGTCTCCCGACCAAGGGGGGCATCCGCTATGCCGAGCATGTGACGCAGGATGAGGTGATGGCACTGGCCGCGCTGATGACCTACAAGTGCGCCATCGTGGATGTTCCGTTCGGCGGCGCCAAGGGGGGAATCCAGTTCGA
>JBDSJW010000335.1:0-7709 GCA_039917235.1 Kapaibacterium sp. (SeqCode)
TTCGGCCGCCGTGCGGCTGATCGTCCTTGAACAGTCTGAGCATCTGTAGGAATTCAATAGCCTGTTAAGGAGTGATATCGGTCGGTGATGCGGCGGGCCCATCCCCGAAGATCGCAACGCGCCAACCGGAAAATCAGCCCGCGAAAAAAAACGCCGCCATCCCGGGTAGATGACGGCGCCGTTTCTCCATTACGCTCGCGATATGCTCCTACTCCGCCCGCAGCCCGATCGTCCGGGTTGCATCACCGGCCTGAAGCCGGCAGAAGTAGGAACCGCGCGGCAGTCCTGCCACTGTTACGGGAATATCATGCGCGCCCGCATCGAACAACCCATCGGCAATCGTGCCAGCCTCCCGGCCAAGCAGATCGTAGAGCTTCAGCGTGGCATGGCCGCGCCGGGGAATCTCGAAGCGCACCGTTGTATGGTCGGTGAACGGGTTGGGGCCGTTCTGACGGAGCACGATCCCCGCGTCCGCAGCCGAAACATCCACCACCCCGCCCGAGCTTTTCTCCAGGATGATATGCGCCACCGTGAGAGGCGGAATCGAGTAGGTGAAATGATGTCCATCCTTTGCGCTGATCATCCCACGGTGCGTGATCGTCGCGCTGGCGTTATCGAACGCGTAGACATGCCCGGTCCCCACGGCGCCGTTGCCGACGCCATTTACGGTGAAGTTGCCGCTGACCGTCTCGGTCATGCTTTTGTTGATGACGATCAGATGAATCACCCCCGGCATTGCGTCATCGAGCGAGGCGTAGACCGATGTGTTGGCGGGATTGCTGGTGGCGGCCGATACGCCGGTAGAGCCAAACGTGGCGTTCGCTCCGTCGAAATTGCGGAAGATCTTGAAGGCGGCGGCCACATAGCCTCCCAGGGGGACGGAGAGATCGGTTGGATGATACTGCGCCATGTAGACGCCGTATTTCCCGAAGATCCCGAGAGCATCGGCGGTGGCGATGCCGCTGTAGTAGGTATCACCATCGTTCGCGTCGCCGTAGCGGTACTCGGTAATCCCCAGCTTTGTCCCCGGATAATAGGCATCGATCGATTTCTTCAGCGTCGCCAGCAGGTTGATCGGCGCGCCGAGAACATCTCTCGCTATCCAGCTATCCTCCTTGTAACCGGCGTCCCAGAGCGAGCGCGGCGCCTGGAGAAGCGCCTCGGGCGTCTCGTTCATCTGCGGATACCAGTGCACATCCACAACGTCCAGAAGTCGCTTGCCATTATCAGCCTGTGCGGCCTTCATCTTATCCAGGTACATGTCGATATAGTTGGCGTATGCGCCGGAAAAGGAAGCCCAGTCCGGGGCGCTCTGGAGCGAATAATAATCGCTGAAGCCCCAGAACGCCGGGCCGATGATCTCGGCGGCGGGGTCAACACCTTTCACGGCAATCGCCATCGCCACGCTTTTATCGATCACCTCAAGGCACTTCGCCTTTGCGTCCTTCACAAGGCTGGGATTATTTGTCTCCGCCTGCGTCACCTCATCGGCATTCTGATAGCTCAGGCCGCGGAGTCTGGGATGCGATGTATACCAGAGCCCCGGCTCGTTATCGACCGAGTAGCCCTGAATGCCGCCATTTGCGGCGCTTCCCAGCGCGCCGACCAGATAGTTCACCTCCTCATCGATGTAGACATAACCATCGTTCAGATCGGGGGTGGCGGAGAAGGGAGTGCTCTTATGGAAGCGGATCTCCTTCCAGCGCGAGGCGGGGGCCGGAGGGACCGGGCGGACCGTCTCATCCCTGTCCGCGGCAACGTAGCCGGCCGCCTGAAGCTGCACCAGCGAATAGGCGCCGAGCGACTTGGAATCCTCGTGAAAACGTTTCGGAAGCAGCCCCGGCAGGTTCTGCTGACCGGCGGGGAACTGATACGTCAGCCAGTCGTCATTCTGATTACGGCAGTCGGCGCCGCAATCATTTCCGCTGTTGGATGCGTTGACCTCCCAGTTATAGCTGCTCAGGCGGTTGCCGCCAAGCCTTCGCGAGCCCAGATTCCAGTCCGCGTGCAGCTCCTCGCCGGCATGCACCCAGTTGATGCCGTAGATATATGGGCTGATGGGGGTGTGGCCGCTGGCGGCATCGATGGTGAAATCGACATTGATCTGGGCGTTCGCGCGCGCGGCCGCGAGGGTCAGCAGAAGGATGGCAATGCGCTTCATGAGAGTTTGCTCCAGTGAGATATCGAGTAAATAGGCTCCTCCATGTGGAAGGAAGAAGCCATGAGCGATGGCCCGTCACAACAGATCACCGCCGTTCGTTTGCGCCGATACGAACCTGAACGAGTCTCGATCAACGGGCCGGGGGGATGTTACGTTAGAATAACCGACTCCCAAAAGAGTTTCGAGCGGCGGGGCGTGACGGTTCTTCCAATCGTTGAACATCCGCACTGTATATTCGGCGCCCCGGCCGTTGGAGGGGAAAGCCATTGTTCGGGAAACTTCGTAATAAGAATGCGAGACGGCGGGATCATCCATCGGCAACAGTGCCATACTCCGGTGCATATCTCAATCAAACATACGATCTTGTCATCCGTTCATCCGTGGGCTCCCGGTGCTCCAGGAAGATCATCAAACCGATATCGAACATCCCCGGCGTGTATTCCTTTATTCTCATATTGCTGATTGTGGCTGTGATAGCGGCGCTGAACCACTACAGGCGGACGCGGCATGTACTACAAAGCCTTGCCGAAGCCCCGAAGGAGGATCAGCCGGCCGGGCCATCGCTGTACCAGATGATCGCCGGACAGGCCGACATGCATCCGGGTGGGCCGATCCGCTACGATGACTTTCCGCCGCTGGTGGCGAACAAAGAGGAGGATATCTTCTCCCCCGGAGCCCGCGATATCTTCACGAAGCGGGAGGAGATGGATGCCGATCAGGTTGTCGCCGCCGTCAAGGCGATGCGCAGGCATATTATCCGCGACTGGCGCACGCTGGAGGCAAACCTTGCCACCACCCAGCCGCCGCTGGATTCCCAGCATCTGATTGCCGAACTGTCGAAGCATCACTTCGATCCCCGCGTGCGGCGGCTTCTGCGCGAGGTGCTCCACCACAGCCGCGACTATACCGCCGTCAAATGGGCCATCGTCATCCTCACAATCAATGCCTCACCGGCGCTGATGGATGAGCTGATGGTTCTGGCCCGCCACTCCGAGTTTACGATCTACATGTGCCTGGGGCTGCTTCGGGAGGCGGCGTACGACTCCACGCATATTGCACGGTTTACATCGCTGATCGGCGTGACGGAGGGATGGGGGCTGTATCAGGTTCTGAGCCTGATGAAGTTCAGGCCGAATCTGCTGGCGGACCGGCGGATCGAGCGGGAGATGATTATCCACGGCGTGCGGAACTGCAACGAGGCGGGGTCGGATATCACCACGCTCCTCCTGTCGCGAATGTCGATCCCGGAACGATTTGTCGAGGCCGAAACCGATGAGGAGCTGGCGGCGGCGCTCCTGCTGATGCTTCAGACCTATCTGACCACCGAGGAGGCGCCAGGCCCGCTGGCGGAGCTTCCCAACGGCGAGGTGCTTCTGACGCACGAGCTGACGCTGATCGAAAAGCTGCCATCCAGGATCGAGGCGCTGCACGCGCTTATGGGAATCGGCCTGGAGCTTTCCAAGGAATCATTCCCCTGGGAACGTCGCCTGGAGCATCTGGAACGCGCCCGCGCGCTCTTCTTCGGCAAGCTGGACGCCGACGTGCTTGCGGACGCCATCAGAAATGACGACCTCCGCTGGGGAGCGCTGAATATCATCTCGGAGGTGCGCCTGACCGATCTGCTGCCGGTGGTGATGGAGGATTTCCGCAAACGCCCCGACCCGATGAATATCGATGTGCTGGGGAGCCTTGGGGAAGGAGAGCATCTGCGCGCCATTTTCGCGCTGCTCCCCGATACCGATGAGCTGGAACGCCGCTCCCGCGTGCAGAGCACCGAGCAGATCACCGGGGAGATGCACGAGGAGAGCGTGATCTACGCGGTGATCATCAAACATCTGGGAAAAATGGAGAGCCCCGATGCGATGGCAAGAATCAAGCAGGCCGCGCGCGATGTTCATCCCCGCGTTCGCTGGGCCGCGGTGGCCGCAATGACCGGCGTTCAGCGCTGGACGCTCGATGCCGAATGCCGGGAGATCATCCGCCTGGCGCTCGATGATCCGTTCGAAATGGTCAGGACGGTGGCCCGGCAGACGGCGGCCTATCATAATCTGAATGCAAGCATCAACGGCGCGGCGGGCATTATGGGGGATATGGGGATATCGCTGAACTGATCCCACCGGTGGCATTCATCAAGTCAACGAACATGGCCTATGACCGACATCATCACTCTCTATCGCCCCGTTGGACGGCATGAGCTGGATCTGATAGAAGAAAGCAGCTTCGGGGAATTTCCACCCCGTCTTCCGGAGCAGCCGATCTTCTATCCCGTGCTTAACGAGGAGTACGCCGTGCAGATCGCCCGCGACTGGAATGCGAAGTACAACAGCCCAAGATCGGGCTTTGTCACCCGATTTCAGGTCGCCGGGGAATTTCTGAGCCGGTACGATGTTCATACCGTGGGCGCATCGGGGCATCGTGAGTACTGGATACCGGCGGAGGATCTGGTGGAGTTCAACCGGAACATCGTTGGGCCAATCGAGGTGATCGCGGAGTTCCACGGGGAGAATTAGCAGACTGTTGAATTACTTCCGATACCCAGGCTGTTCAAGGGCTTCCGATGTTCAGACTGTTCAAGGACGATCAGCCGCACGGCGGCCGAATCTGAGCGAATGATGAAGGCCAACGCCGCGGATGACCTCCTTCAACAGTCTGTTAGACTATCCGCCTCCAGCATCATTCCCACTTCCCGGCGCAGGCGCGCCACCTCCAGCTCCATTGCCGCATATACAGCGCCTGTGTTCGTCAGATCGCCATCGCGCCCCATCGTCTCCAGCTCGCCCGCCAGAGCGCACGCCGGCCCGGCCGCGAAGACCGTCATCGATCCCTTCAGCTTGTGCGCCGCGAACTCCACCGCGCTGCAATCCCCCGTCTCGATGGCGCCACGAATATCCTCAATCCGTTCGGCGGAACCGGAGACGAAGAGATCGTAGAGATCCCGCATCAGACCGATATCCCCGCCGGTCTGCGCCATTGCCTGCGCCCGATCGAATGCCGGAAGGGTTTCCGGCGAAACAGTATCCTTCACTCTCAGTTCCTCCATCAGCTCGAACAACTGGGCAAACCGGATCGGCTTGGGGATAAAGCCATCCATCCCGGCATCCAGGCATCGCTCGCGATCCCCCTTCAGGGCATGCGCCGTCATCGCAATAATCGCAACATGGCCGCCGACCGTGCGCTCCCGCTCGCGAACCATCCTGGTCGCCTGAAGCCCATCCAGTTCCGGCATCTGCACATCCATCAGCACCATATCGAACGTCTCGGCAAAGAGCAGATCGAGCGCCAGCAGGCCGTTCTCGGCCATCACCACGGTATGTCCCTCCTTCTCCAGCATGCGCCGGGCGAGAAGCTGGTTGACGAGGTTATCCTCAGCCACCAGCACTCTGAGCGGCCGGACGGGGGCCACGGCCGGGAGTTTTTCCACGGCAAGCTCCTTCCTCGTGGCCGTACTTCTGAGCGTGCCGCGGATCGCCGTAAGGAGATCGGACGATTTGATCGGTTTTGTCAGATGGAGGGAGATGCCGAGATCGCGACAGCGCCCCACATCCTCCATAAGCCCGCCGGAGGAGAGCATCATGATGGTGGTCCCGGAAAGATCGGGATTGCCGTTGATGCGTTCGGCCACCGTGAAGCCGTTCATATCAGGCATATTTGCATCGAGCAGAATCAGCGCGAAGGGGCAGGTCATGCCACTTGATGATTCAAGAATCGAAAGCGCCCGCGCGCCGCTTTCGGCAAGGACGGGGAGCATATTCCAGTTGATGAGGAGCTCCTCCAGGATTCTTCTGTTCGTGGCGTTATCATCCACCACCAGCACCGACAGCCCCCGCAGGTCGTCCGGTTCCATCAGCTTCGAGTCATCCGCCGGACGGCGTTCCATCCGTACAGTAAAGTGGAACTGGCTCCCCACGTCGAGCGTGCTTTCAACCCAGATCTTTCCTCCCATCATCCCCACGAGTTGCGCGGAGATCGCCAGCCCCAGACCCGTCCCTCCGTAGCGCCGGGTGGTGGAGCTGTCCACCTGCGTGAACGCATCGAAGATCGCCTCCAGCCGATCGGCCGGAATGCCGATGCCGGTATCGGTAACCGTAAAGTGGAGCATCACATGATCAGCCTCCTCATGCTCCGCCTCAACGTGGAGCACCACCTCGCCACGCTCGGTGAACTTGATGGCGTTGGCAACCAGATTAACCACCACCTGACGGAGTCGCGCCGAATCGCCGACCAGATTGTCAGGGACGTTGGGAAGCAGATGGCAGGCAAGTTCCAGATCCTTCTGATACGCACGAACAGCCAGCGCGCGGAGAGTGTCGCCAAGGCTGTCGCGGAGATGGAGATCGTAATGATTGAGCTCCAGCTTCCCCGCCTCGATCTTGGAGAAATCGAGCATGTCGTTGATGATGTTCAGCAACGATTCCGCCGACGAATGAACGGTGGTCAGATACTCGGTCTGTGCCACCGTCAGATCGGTATCCAGCGCCAGCTCGGTCATGCCGAGTATTCCGTTCATCGGCGTGCGGATCTCGTGGCTCATATTGGCGAGGAACTCGCTCTTTGCCCGATTGGCGGCTTCGGCAACCTCCATCGCCTCGCGGATAAAGATCTCGTTCAGCTTCCGCTCGGTGATATCACGGCCGCTGGCGTAGAAATAATCATCCCCCTTGCGTGCTATCGCGGTCCAGAGCATCCACCGATACGATCCGTCATGGCAGAGGATACGGCACTCGAACGCAAGGGTCTCCCGTCCCGTCCGGAGCAGCTCAACCTCCTTGCGCGCCATTTCCCGGTCATCAGGATGCACGAACGTGCCGAAGGGAGCCGCCAGCAGCTCCTCGCGGCTGAACCCGAAGAGATTCTCCCACATCGGGTTGAGATCGCGCAGATAGCCATCCAGCCCCGCAATGCAGATCGCGTCGCGTGATATCGTGAAAATCCTCTCCCGCTCCGAACGCGCCTCCTTCCGTTCAGTGATATCGGTCAATGAGCCAACCACCTCGATCGGCCGACCATCGGCGTCGCGAACGAGCTTCTTCTCATCCCCAATCCACCGGTAAGCTCCGTCAGGAGAGCGGAAACGGTACTCGGTGCTGCTCTGACCATTGATGAAGAGGTCGTTCATCGCCATCGACGTGGATTCGAGATCATCCGGGTGGAGATGATCGATCCACCACTCGGAGCTCATATCGCCTGGATTATGCCTCATGACGGACTCCAGGTTCTCGCTCGCCCATAGCGGGACAAGCTCCTTTCCCTCCACGCGAAGCGCGTAGATCACCGCCGGGCTTTTGGCAATCATCCGGTTGAGCTTCTCCCTCGCATCGTTCATTTCGACCTCAATCTGCCGGCGCAGAACGACCTCCTTCCGAAGCTGGTTCCATCGGAGAAACGCGAGCGCGGAGGAGGCAACAAGCACCGAAAGCAGCAGCTCCACGATCTGTCCAGTGATAGTGAAATCGATCAATTCCCTCTTTTCGAACCAATTGGTCAGAAGCAGGTGAAGATGGAATCCGCTAGCAGCACCAAACAGAACAATGGCAATCAAGCAAACGAT
>JBDSJW010000336.1:0-5107 GCA_039917235.1 Kapaibacterium sp. (SeqCode)
TGATATCGCGGCGTTGCGCGTCCTGCTGCACTTTCCAGTCGTGTCCAATCCGTATGCCGCCGTGACCGGGATCGCTGATCCACCCTCCCCCCGCAACCGAGAGCGTGGGGGCGATGATCATAAAGAACGCCACGAGAGCGATCAGGCTCCCGTGGCGTTGCATTGTCGTTGCCGAAACGATGATAGATCTCATCAATGGGCGTATCAGATGTTTTCGGTCTTCATGAGGAATCCGCCCGCGAAGTCGTACACTGCCTTGCCGTTTGCGGGGCCGGGGTAGTAGAAGGTGAAGAGGTTTGCATGCTCCTCGACCTCGACGTGCGATCCAAACTTGATCTCGTTGTCTGTCCGGTTCTCGTACGTCGTGATGTACGCGATGCTTTCGCCGGCCTTGACCATCAGCGGCGTCGCGAACTGGAGGATGGGGGGATCGGACCAGGCGCTGCTCTGATAGATGGTATCGGTGAGCTTTGTGCCGTTCCAGTGGCCCACGGTAAATGTCTTGCCGCGGCTGTGGAAGTGGCCGGTCATCAGAAGCAGGCTTACGTCATGATCGAACGGCGTCACCACCTTGCAGTAGGTCTGCGCGGTGTGCGGCTTCAGATCGAGCGCCTTGTTGTTTGAGAAGACCGCGCCGACCAGCGAGGTTACGTTGCTCTTGTCGGTGGTCCAGAAGTTTATGATCGCCTTGCCGTGACCGCTCGGGGTGCTCTGCGTGCCGGCGTTCACGTAATGCGTCTGGAAGTCCATCTGCTGATGGGCCTTCAACTTGATCGCCGTTCCCGGAGGCAGCGTCCAGACATACTCCCCCTTCTGCGATGCCGCCACCATGTCCCAGCTCTCAAACTGAAGCGCGTTGAACGAATCCACAATGGCGTCCGGCACGTCCGTGGTGTCGCTCTTGAAGATGTTCAGGTGATGGCTTCCGCTGTTGAACCTGAACTCCACCTTTGTCACGTAGATATCGGAATCGCTGGCGAGCTTCTGGTAGAAATTCTTCTGTACTTCCTGTCCGTTTGGAACATCAAACGGTCCTATCACGACCTGGATGCCCTTTCCAGCCGGTGGGGCGGCCATGGTAACATCGGCATTGGGATCGACCGTGACCGGCGTGGTAGTGGTGTCCTTGCAGCCGTACAACAGTGATCCGGCAAGCATTGCGCCCACAACCAGCGGCATGCTTCTGTAGCGAAGGGATTGCATCTGTTTCAACTCCTGATAAATGGAATTTGTGTAAGAAATCAACTATCCGTTCGCCCGGAGATATAGAGCCAACAGCCACACGGTGAGACGATTGTTCCGGAATCGGGCCGCCAGCGGAATGGAAAGGAACGGCAAGATACATCCGTGCGGGATAACCCGGCGTATCGGCAGACCCTTCCTTACGGATTCGAACGGGGAACGCGACCAGGATGGTCCGATCCGCTGCGGGCTTGTGCCACGCTGGCTGAATTCATTCGGGGCGGCGTTCTCTTCTGGTTAAGATGACACGAAGGGGGAAGTCTACACATTGCCCGGTCGGAAAAACGGGGGCGGTTGTCCGAACGCGGAGGATAAGGAAGAGCCCGTAGTACTTACAAACCCGAAAATCGTGGAAAGTTTCCATGATTTCATAAAAATTTTTCGGGTAAATCGATCCGAAGTATCCCCTGTAGGCGGATATGACTATTTATCATTGGATCACGCTATTTGTAAAATGCGAGGCTGGCAAACGTCACCGCGGAGTCACGCTCGGACTCATCCCACTGCGCGTAGCAGAGGACTTCCCCCGTTGCCGGCTTTGCTGAACGGAGCGTGGCGTAGATCGGGGCCACGCCGCAGACGCGATACTTGTTCCGAACGCCGGTAAGCACCTTCAGAAATCCCTCGGCATCGGGACGGGCAGCCTGCTCCAGCACCTGGTAATCAAACTCCCGCACCTCCTCCAGAATCGACCGTGCATCGAAATCATCCCCGAATTTCCGCCCGATATGGCACAGATCGGCCCCGGCGATGTAGCAGACCTTCCGCCCAAGCTCCTCCGCGGTCCGCTCCAGCGTGCCGTACAGGGTGTTCAGCCGCTGATCATTTTCGGCGGTTCCGTTGGCGAACTCCACATACTCGTGAAGGCCTCCGGTGAGGATCGGGACGATGTTGATATCGCGATCCGGGAAGATGTGGCGGAGAAATACCGCCTGGAATTCAATCGAGTGCTCGCGCCGGTGCGGCGTCTCGTCGCGGGTTAACTGGAACGGGAGGTTCGCCCGAAAATGATCGATAAACTCACGATCGGTCGGCATCATCCCCAGCGGCGTCTCGAAATCGAGTCGGGAGATCATAAATGTATCCCTGTTCACCCGGTGCGATGTCCCGAAAATCACAAACGTGTCGGCATCCGAATGCCGCAGCGCGTTATAGGCCGGCCCGTAGCTTATACCGCCGACCCTGAAATCGATATGCGGGGCAACCACCGCCACCGGCGGGCGACGGTTGACGGAGCTGTCTCTGTCGGCGGCAAGGAAGGAGTCAAACATGGCGCGCAGCTCCACAGGATCTTCCGGGTAGGAGATCCCGGCGTGGGCCGCGGGGCGGGATGCCAGCGCGTTGAACGCGCGATCCGATTCGGCGCGGAAATCCTCGAAACGAGGGCTTTGAAGGAAATATTCGCGATCCAACGTTTCAACTACCTCAAGAAAATCATCGGTGGAAAAGGAGCGTCCGGCACGCGCTGCCTGCATCGCCAGAAACTCCGCGCTTCGCTCGCCATCCAGCAGCTCCAGAAACTCCACGATCTCGGTCGGGAGACGGAGCGTGTTCGGCGCGTAGAAGGAGTCATCGTACAATGCCACCATGCCGGAGACAAACTCATAGGCGGTGATATCGTGACGGACGGGGGGGAGCGGAGAGGATGCGGAATAAGCCATTACGATCGTTCTGATTATGTTTCGCACGCATTATGATCCAATATAAAAAGCAGACCGCATGCCACAGCATGATTCCCGGTCGCGAAATCATCCCGTCGCCGGCTGATCGATTCCGCGGGGCCGCCGCATGACCGGTCGCCGGGATGGCGCAGTTCCGGCTCCGGGATGGTTCGCGACGTTGATCGGGCGCCCGATTCTCTGGGGAATTCTCCTGGCGGCGCTGGTCGCCACGGAGTCCGCCGCCGTCTTCGGATCGGTGCTGAACCACGATGTCGCATGGATCATCCACGGCGCCGGACGCTGGCTGGAAGGGGCCAGGCTCTATCGCGATATCGTCGAGATCAACCCGCCGCTCATCTTCTATCTTACCGCTCCGGCCGTGTGGCTTGCGCGCGCGCTGGGGCTGCCGGAGATCGCGGTCTTCCGGGGATTTCTTCTCGCGCTGATCATCGGCTCGCTGCTGGTCTGCCGGGTGCTGATCGAACGGATCTTCGCCGGTCGCTCCGTGGCGATGCGCGGCTCGCTTCTGCTTCTGGTGGCGATCCTCTTCTTTCCCGGCGCGGATTTCGGGGAGCGCGAGCATCTCATGATGATCCTTGCGCTCCCCTGGTTCCTTGCCGCCGCCGGCCGTGCCGCCGGTCGCCCGATCACCGCACGGCCGATGATCCTGATAGCCCTGGCGGCCGGCGTGGGGCTGGCGTTGAAGCCGTTCTTTCTCCTTCCATGGATCGCCGTGGAGCTTTACCTGGCGCTGCCGGTCGGATGGCGGGGGCTTCGGCGGATTGATACGCTCTGCGTTGCCGGGGTGATGCTTCTCTATGTCGCCGCCGTGCTCCTCCTTGCCCCGGAATATCTCCCGCTGGCCCGGATGGCATCAGGCGTCTACGGCGCGTACGATCGCCCCATTGCGGCGCTCCTCCGTCGCGATGGGACCATCGTCTGGGTGATCGCGGCGGCGGCGCTTCCATTGCTTCGGTTTGCCACCGAGGAACGGCGCGCGGTGATGGCGCTCGTTATCGCGGCGACCGGGTTTCTGGCCGGGGCGTTCTACCAGCACAAGGGTTGGGATTATCATTTCCTCCCCGCGCTTGGGCTTGGGCTGATGGTGATCCACCTGAGCTTTTTTCTCTTCGCCGAACGCTCCGCCTCCGTATCCCCGCCGATCATTTCCTCGCCGATCGTCTCCCGGCTGCTGGCGGTCTGCGTCGCGCTCCTTATCGGCATTGCCGCCATCGGCGATTTCCGGGCATCCTCCATCATCCCCGCCGATTATCTGGATCTTCTGCCGGTTGTCCGCGCCCAGCCGCCCGGCGCGACGATCGCGGTTCTCTCCACATCGATCTACTATGCCTTTCCGCTTGTGAACTACAGTGGCGCGCGCTGGGGGCTCCGGTTCAACGCGCTCTGGATGCTGCCGGGGCTCTATCAGGGGGCCCCCGCCACGGGGCCGTTCCCCTATCACGATTTCCATTCGATGGGAGAGCTTGAGCGATATGCCCTCACTGCCACGGTCGATGATCTCCTCGCGTCGCGACCATTGCTTGTGGTGGTGGACCGGCATCCTTATAAACAGGGATTTGGCGATGCCCCGTTCGATTTCCTCGAATATTTCGCGCGCGATCCCCGCTTTGCGGCGTTTCTCCGCGATTACGACAGCATCGCCACCGTACACAGCCTTCTCGTCCTCCGTCGCGGAAGCTATCCGCTCCGGTGATTCGTTATCAAAGGCTCCGCCGGGAGTACGACTCCGGTTCCGGTATTGCCGGTGCCGATCTTTTCACTACGTTCGCCTCCCGCGCCGCCAGGCCCCTCCCGGATGGGAGAGACCCTGCCGGCTTCTCGTGTTGAGGCGATTTCCCCCCGCGCCGCGAGCCTTCACGGCTCCGGCCCGACCATGAACTACAACTCAGGCATGCGACGCATACTCGATAAACTTTCAACCTCGCCGCTGATGGCCGCGCTTCTGGACTCGGTAAAGAACCGCCGGGAGACCAACGTGACCGCACTCGCCGGCTCCCTCCGCTCCCTTGTCACCGCGCTGATTCATCAGCGGACGGGGGAGCCCGTGCTGATGGTCTTCGAGGAGAAGGAGGAGGCCGATTCCGTCTTCGCCGATCTGGTGACGCTGATCGGGAGCGATCACGCGCTCCTTTATCAGGAGGAACATCATACCGCCGCCACCATCCGCGATTCGCTGGACGCCG
>JBDSJW010000337.1:0-9188 GCA_039917235.1 Kapaibacterium sp. (SeqCode)
CATGAAGGAATATCGGGAAGCGGGAAAGGAGCCGGTCTACAGCGGCCTTTCCGACCCCTATCAGACAACGCTCACATTTTCCGGCCCGGCCACCAATCCAACCAGCGCCTCGTTTGCAATCCTGATATCCGGGACGAACTTGATGGAAGATGGTCCAAAGCTTGCCCTGGCTGGAGTATTTCTCAGACAATTCACCCCCGAAGCAGGCGAGTGGATGAAACGGACACTGGAATCACATCCGCTGACGGGACGATTTGTAGAGTCCATCACGCTCGGTCATGATGATTTTCAGCTGCGATGCGGGCCACTGGTAAATGCCGGAGTTCTTATTGCACTGACCGTTACCCCCTCTTGATCCCCCCCCGATTATCGACTAATTCCGGCCGCAGCCTTCCAGTGACGCCGGGCCGTGTCATGGCAATATGCCACGACATGAAAATCAATACGAAATCAATCAATACGAAATCAAACGTATCCAACTTAATCACTCATTGGAGATAACGAGGATGACCCTTTTCCGAACAGGACGTGGAATTATTATATGTGCCGTGTTGTTGCTGCTGGGCACCGGCGCCCAGGTGCGCGCGCAGTCCGGCACCAAGGAGGCACGGTGGCGTTTCGGGCTGATCGGCGGCCTGAATTACAACATGCTCGGCCTTGGTTATCAGCGCCTCGATACCGGATCGATTCCGAATTTCTATTTCTTCAAGGGAATTGACGGAAGTGGAATTGCCCCGTATATCGCGCTTCTCGGCGAGTATAATTCCCGGAGCTGGTGGGGCGGTCAGCTTCGCCTGAGCTATGATGCGCGCAACGGCCTGGCAACTGACAACACGCTGCCGGCCGAAAAGAAATTCGACGCACACATATCCTATCTCAGCATAGAGCCATTGTTACGGATCAATCCGGGCGTGAATAATCTCTATGCGGTCGTTGGCCCGCTGATCGGAATCAACCTTAGCGGAAAATTCGATTATACGGGAGCGCCGGGAGAGGTCGTCCAGCCGGATCAGACAATCACTGATATTAATCCCGTTACGATCGGGCTGAGTGGCGGTCTTGGATACGATATGGTGCTGGGCGGGCGCAGCGACAATCCGCGCTGGTATCTGGCACCGTTTCTCGAAGGCTCATGGATGCTTCATCAGCGCGGACATTCGTTCCCGCAGATCAGCCAGGATAAATTCGACGATATCTGGAGCACCGTCACCGTTCGCGCGGGCGTGGCGCTGAAGCTCGGAATAATGGCACCGGAGGATCTGACGGACGGCGCAAGCCCTGAGCTGATTAACCTGGCGCTGCTTGCCCCAAGCCGATTCCTTACATCGCGCAAATACGAGGAATTTTTCCCACTTGTCACTTCCGTATTCTTTGACAGCACCGGCTCCGCAATTCCCGATCGCTATAAAAAGATGGCAAAGGATGACGCGTTGAAATTCTCCGAAAACGACATTATCGATCCGACAAAAGTCGGCAATATCGACGCCGCGCAGAGAAAGGCGGAGCAGATGAATGTGTATTACAACGTCATGAATATCTATGGCGCCCGCATGATAGCCAATACCGCCACGACGCTTACGCTGATCGGTTCGGCTCCGAATGTCAAGGATGGCGCCGCAATGGCGCAGGGGGTCAAGGATTATCTGACAAACAATTTCGCCATCGACCCGGCGCGCATCTCCATTACCGACAACGGCGAGCTTCCGCGCAACCCGTCGGGATCGGCAAGGACGCCGGCCGCGGACAGGCCGTTGACCAGGGAGGAAAATCGTCGCGTCGAATTTGTGACAAAGCCGACCGAGCTTGGAACGCCGGTGAATATCAACACGGTGGACCAGTCACCGACCGAAAATGATATCGTGTTGAATATCAACGACGATCCACGGATCAAGACGTGGCAGGTGGTGATCACCGGCGAGGGAAAGCGGGAGACATACGGCCCGTTCGATCACGCGCAGCAGCGGATAGATCCGAAGGCGGTCATGGAAGGGTTGGACAAGGGGCATTTCACCGCTGAAGTGATCGCCGTCACAACCGATGGGCAGCGCGTAACGCAGACGAAGGAGTTTGATCTGGTTCGCCGCGAGCAGCCGACCAAGCAGGCACGCAGATTTTCGATCATCTTCGGTTACGGTCAGGATGATCCGGTTCGCCTCTACGAGAATTTCCTCCGAAATACCGTCGCTCCAAAGATCGACGCCGGTGCGAAAGTCTATGTGGTGGGCCATACCGATAATATCGGCGATGCCGGGCTGAATTACTCTCTGTCGGGCAATCGCGCCGGCCAGGTTGGCGATGTCCTGAAGGACGAGCTGAAGAAGCTGGGACGCAGTGCGATGTTCGAGGTGGTTGGGAATGGTGAAACGGAAACCAGAACCACGTTCAATAATGGAAAACCGGAAGGACGGTTTTACAATCGCGGAGTGGTGATCGAGGTTATTCCGAACGATTAATCGAGCATTCTCAGGGGTGCCCGCCGGTAAACAGCCGGCGGGCACCTCCGCTTTTCATCACCATTCCCGAAGCATATTGACCGGATAATATAATTTATCCGCTGCCTTACGGGTCTGGTTGATTTCGTATCGGGCGACAGGATGAATATTCGTGCTGAATTTCATCCCGCCGCCCGATATATGATCCGTAATTATCGATCCCTCTTCCGGACGCCACAGTGAGCGAACGACGAAGGCCAACGCCGTGGATGACGTCCTTCAACAGCCTGCTACCGTTTCACCAGCTTGCCAACGGTGCTGGAACCTCCCGACTCCACCTTTATCAGATAAACCCCCGAGGCAAGGCCCGATACATCAAGCGTTTCCAGCGATGTTGCTCCCGTGATGCTCCTGGAGATGAGCTCACGCCCCAGAGCATCCACCAGCGTTACTCTGCCGTTTTGGTGGAGATTCGGGATTTGCACGTTGATGAGATCGGAGACGGGATTGGGATAGATATTCAATCCATTCGCGCGAGTTACCGGCTCATCCGCTCCGGCCGCATTCAGGTCCATTTCCCACCAGTCCCGCGAAAATGTGGATGCCAGATCCCAGCCGCTCCCCATATATGCCCGGCCATCAGCCACAGCCGCGGTTGCCCAAGCTCTCCCCGTGGCGGTTGGGAATATCCCCGCGGCGGCCCATTTATTCGTTGTGGGATTATAGTTGTAGAAATCGTTGTAGACGGTGGTATAACCGTTCTGCCCGAAGCCGACATAGCCGAGGCCATTAATCGCGAAGCCAACGGCGCACTGGCGCGGGGTCGCCGGGAAATCGCTCATCTGCATCCATTCATCCTTCGCCGGATCGTACCGCCACGTTTCAGCCGACTCCTCCGTCGGCCCTCCTCCACCAACCGCGTAACCGTATGAGCCGATGGCAAACGCCGACTGGAAAATGACCGGGCCGGTCGGAAGATCGGCCTTCCGAGTCCATACATTAGCTGCGGGATCGTACTCGTAAAAATCGCCGAAGAGATATTGATTATCCGAGCCACCACCGATATAGGCTTTTGAGCCGACAACGAAACAGGTAGTTCCGTCCCGTTTTGTCCCCGGAAAATCGGCTTTTTTTGTCCACTTGTCGGTGGCGGGATCGTACTCCCAGAGGTCAGTCTTGATACTCTCGCTTCCGTCGTATCCAAAGCCGACATATCCCTTATTTCCAATGGAGAATCCCGTGCAGAATGCACGTTCGTTGGTAACGCCGGGGATATTCGCCTTTTTTGTCCATTGCGCGGTGGCGGGATTATACTCGTAGAAATCCTTATATCCGCCCCCCGCGCCGAAATAGACTTTCGATCCGATGGAGAATGACATGGCTCCATCGCGCACGCCGCCAGGCATCACCTGTTTCTGAGACCAGGTCTGCGCCGTAATGGAACCACCGAAAGCACAGGCCACGAGAATTGCCGAGATGTAGAGAATCCTTTTCATGGTAAAACGATATATATGAATGTATCACGGGTTATTTTTCTACGCACATACCGAGTCAAATCCATCTCGATTTGCGGAACGTTATCGTGCCATAATCGCGCAATTCCCCGCTGTTTTCAGGCACGCAATGGACCGAAGCGGTTGGCAATGGAATAATATGAGGATGGCGGCAAACGGAACTATCGGGAATTGCTAATAGATGTGGTGCTCACCTCTTGGTAATTGCTATTATCGTCCGACGAGGATGATAATAGCAATTACCAGCTTGCGGCGATCCGGATTCCGGTGAAATCCGCACGGAAAGGCATTATTCTCACGTACCTACACCGGCTTATCTTCGTTCATAAACCGCGCCAGCAGCCGATGAAAATGATGAGTCCCCACCTCCCGCCGGGGAGAATATCGCCCCCGGTGATAGAGCCTGGACTGAATGCCGGCCTGCACCGATTCAATAACATCCTCATCCTCCATCTCGACACGATGAAGATCGCCACCGGCTCCCGCCCCGCGCCTGCTCTCATCCCACACATAGGAGAGGAAGGAAACGCGCGTCCGGTCAACGGCAAGCGGCGTAACGATATTGACCGAAAGCCCCCACGGATAAAAATTGAGCATCAGATTCGGGAACAGCCAGTAGTAATAGGCGGCCACCAGTGTCCCATGATCAGGGTGATCTTCAGGAAGGATGAACGCATCCGATTCCGATCTGGTAGTGCCGAGCTGGAGATTGCAGTATGGGAAGAGCTCAGTGCGATATGTTCCATAATCCAGCGTATCGGCAAGGCTGACGCGATGAACGTACGGGATATGAAATTCCTCCAGATAATTATCGCAATAAAGCGCCCAGTTGGCGCGGACGAGATAATCGCGCGAGGAGATGGGATCGAACAGGCTTTGATCAAGTGGCAGGAACCCAACACGATCGCGAACGGGCGCCATCCAGGCATCGAAGGAAAATGCCGGATCGGAAGCACAGAAAAGCAACGGCCCCCAGCGTTCCAGTTGCAGCGGCGGCAGATTATCAGCGGACGATGGAAAATTCTCGACGCATTCAAATTCCGGCATTGATTGAAAGCTCCCGTCGAGCCCGAATCGACGGCCATGATAGCGGCATCGCAAGCCCCGTGCATGCCCTTCTCCCTCCACCACCAGCGTTCCCCTGTGCGTGCAGACATTCGAAAAGCATCGCACAACTCCCTCCTCACCGCAGGCAAGAACCAGCGGCTCGCTCAGGCAGCCATCAAGCAGTTTGAACGGCAGGAGATGTCCGGGCGCCTTCACCCGTTCCCCTCCCGGTATCATCTGCCAGCTCCGCGCAAATATCCGCTCCTTCTGATGTTCAAGGACATCCGGCCGACGATAGATTTCCGCCGGAGGCGTGGAGGCGCGACTGATATCCGGATCGATATCGAATTCAGGGATTGGCATAAGTTTCTCTGTTATGAAATAATCGGCAATATAGCGGGCGATAACGAAAGTCTGAGAACCGTGTTATCCTCGAACCTGACATTCAGTGACCCAATAGTGCAGGTTTCAGGCTGTTTCGGCTTACATCGTGTGCCTGGTGGTGATGCCCACGTACTCTTCACCTCCCCATATGTAGATAGTATGTAGCTCACTCTTTTCCATAGTGTATGAAGTTCGCATATCGTAATCAGAACTTCGTTGCATCGGTGATGACCGCGATCCGGTGCGCAACAACTCTATGGAGGGAGGAACATAATGGTAAACGCGCTACAACCATCGAAAAATCCAGCAACCAGAAATTCGCTTTCGAAGAACCTCAGCATTGGCTGCGGGGGAATCATGACGCTGTTTATCCTGCTTATTGTGCTGGCCGCAATTTTCGGCCCGAGCAAAAAAGAACTTGAGGCACGGAAAGCTGCGGAAATCAGGCATGATGACAGCGTTGCGGCGGCGAAGGCAACGGCGGAATTGCGGCAGCACCGTCAGGATTCCATTACACGGCAGACGATCTTCGATGCTCTTCCAGAGGGAGTACGCGATTCGGTGATACGAGCCCGCAAGGATTCGATTGCAACCATCATCTCTGATTCAGTGAGACAGGAGAGCGAGAAGCGGAAGTTTGCCAGGGCATTTACAGACTCAGTCCGCCAAGCTAATATTCCAGTTCACTACAAGGCGCCGGTAACGGAAACATATAATGGGCATGTGATCTACACCGGCCCACGCGGAGGACGATACTACATCAACGGCAGCGGGAACAAAACATATATCCATTGATACCGCGGGCATGCCATTGCCCCGTTTTCGTAGAGAGGTGAACTAACGTCTCCGCCTAAAGGCGGGGGATTTTCCCCCATTCCCCGGGCGAGGCATCAAGACGCTGAAGTACTCGCCGGAGTATCCATCGCGCTTCGGCAGCCTGCAGGATGCGCGGGCGTTCTCGGCGGAGTTCCTCCGGTGGTACAACGGGGAACATCGTCACAGCGGGATCGCGATGCTGACGCCATCGTCGGTACATCATGGGCAGGCTGTGGGAATACTGGCTGCTCGGAACGATGTCCTCGAACAACCGGGCATCAACGCAAAAGGCCCGTCGTTGCCGACGGGCCTTTTCTATCTGTGGACGATTATGCGCAGCTTACTTCACCACGGTCAGGATACTGGTGACCCTGTGGCCCCCGGTCTCGAGGGTGTAGGTGTAGATGCCAGCGGCCAGATGCGAGACATCGAACCGGACGCTGTGGGTTCCGGCATCGAAGCTCCCTGCGGTCACCTGTCCGACCTGACGGCCGAGGCCATCGGCAACCGAAAGGGTAACCGTGCTCTGAACCGGGAGGATGAACCTGATGGTGGTTGCATCGCTCGCCGGGTTCGGGAAGTTCATGATCGAATAGCCATGCGCGTCGTCGCGATCGAGCACGCCGGCGATCGGCGCGCTGATCCTGAACGCATCGGAGATCCTCTCCATGCCGAGCGTGCTCCTGACGCGGATGAACACCCTCTCGTAGGTGCCGCTCGCAGGCGTGGTCCACATCACCGACGATACGATGCTGGTCGTGGTCCCGGTGCTGGTAGGAACCGTAGCGATCGGCGCCCAGTAATTACCGCCATCGAGCGAGTATTCGACGCTGACCGATGTACCGATATCGGGGGTGTACGCATAGCCGATCCTTACCGGCATGTTGTTGGCGACCTGGCCGGCAACAACGCCGGTAAGGATAAGCGTGTCGATCGTTCCCTTGGGGGGCGGTGGCATCGTCGTGATCGAGAACATGCCGCTCGTGCCACGAACGCCGTTCGAATCGGTGATGCGGACAAGCGCGCTCGTTGTAGGCGTCATCGGAACGTTCCAGCCATACGACGATGAGTCGTTGCTGATGGTCGCGATCGGGTTCCATGTGGTCCCGCCATCGAGCGAGTACTCGAGCACCTTCTGCTGTGAAACACCGGTCCCGACGAACTGAACGCGATAGTTCTGGGTTCCGCCGGCAACGAACTCACCAGCTGCCGGACGCACGACAAGCAGGCTCGCCACGGGTGGAACGGAATCGGTCCTGATAGTGAAGACCCCGCTCCTCCCCACAACGCCGTTGGAATCGGTGATACGGATGAACGCCTTTGTCGACGATGCTGCGGGAACGGTCCAGCCGTACGACGATGAGTCGTTGCTGATGATCGCGATCCGGTTCCAGATGGAGCCGCTGTCGAGCGAGTACTCGATCGTTTTCTTCCGGGTGATGTTCACGCCGGTGAACTCGATCCTGTAGTTCTGGGTCCCGGCAATAAGGGTTTCGCCGGTAGCCGGACGGACCACGATAAGGCTCGGTACAGGGGGTACCGGGCGAATGACGAACTTCCCGCTGATCCCTCGTACGCCGTTGGAATCGGTGATCCGTACAAGCGCGCGTGTCGACGGGGTTGCCGGAACGTTCCAGCCATACGACGATGAGTCGTTGCGAAACGTGCCGATCAGGCTCCAGGTGGCGCCGCTGTCGAGCGAGTACTCCAGCGTCTTCTTATAGGTGACGTTTACACCGACGAACTGAACACGGTAGTTCAGGGTCCCGGTGATGAGGGTATCTCCCAGTGCGGGACGAACCACGGTAAGGCTCGACGGCGCCGGGGTAACCGGAAGGGACATGGCGTTCGATGCCATCGTGACAGCTCCCACCACCGAAAGCGCTCTGCCATCAAGCGATGCTCCGCCGGTAAGGCTGATTGCACCGTTGGCAACGATCGTTCCCTTGAAAATCGAGTTGGCGAGAATGCTCACCGCGCCATTGACGCGCCAGTAGACGTTGGACGCCTGGGCGAGGTTGGCGAGGATGATCTGTGATCCCGCGGCAACATCGAGAGCGCCGTCCACCTTGATGATAAAGACCGCGTTCGGGTTCCCCTGCGCATCCAGCGTGAGCGTGCCGTTGATCGTGGAGGCGCCACCGGCGCAATATGTTTGCGAGGTCAGGACCATGCCGCTCCCCATCGTGACCGAGAGGACGGCATCGCAGGGGATATTCCCCATCTGGCTATATGCAGTTGTAAGGTCGGCCTTGGCAGCGAGCGACTGAGCGTCGGCCACATGCCTGGCGCCCGTATACACGCCGGGCGGAAAGCCGGAGATACTGCCGGCATCGGTGCCGATATCGCCTACGATGCGGGTAAGACCGGTGTTATCGACTGCGCCGACCCCGGTGAACGCGCCATAGGAGGCAGCGGAGCCGAGGTTGGGAGCGGTCTGCCCTAACAGCAGTGACGACGTTACGATCGTCGAGAGGAAGACCGAAACGATCCTCGCGAAAAATCTGGTAGATCTGGACATAGAGAAGCCTGTAGACGGTTGCGCGTTCGCGATCAGGGTCGCGAATACTAATGATGTCCAGAATGATAGATATGGGTCGATGGCGACCTAAAATGAACCATCCCCCCTGGACAAAGGAAAAGGCCTGAGTATTCGATCTGTTTCTCTCTACGGTCCCCGTGCTACTGGCAGCGCGGAGGCCGTCGTCGGAGTCCCTTCAATCGAAGGGACGGAACAAATATATCCTCCCAACATGAGGCTCAGATGAGAGACGCTCATGGTGAGCATTCAGACCTTTGAGATGCTTATGGACTCCGGCGAGTTCGAACCTTCACCCTTTCCGTAGAGAATACAGGCTGAAAACCCACTAAACAGCGCGAAATCCCAGACTTCCATCCGGGCTTTTGCTTTTGGTGCAACATAGGTAGAGTAATCAGGGACTTGCCATCCATTGATGGTTGTGGCAATCAATCCGGTATAATCCGGTATCTTTTC
>JBDSJW010000338.1:0-12388 GCA_039917235.1 Kapaibacterium sp. (SeqCode)
GCTTCTCTCCTTCAGATAGATCTTGGCCCTGGCCGCAAGCGTCGCGTCGTCGGCATCGACCTCGGGACCACCAACTCGCTGGTGGCGTCTATCGATGAGCAGGACCAGCCGCGCGTTATCGGCGTGGATGGCGATGGTATCGTGCCGTCGGTGATAGCGGTGCTGGGGCAGGGGGATGTTGTGGTGGGACGCAAAGCGAAGGAACATCTCTTCACCGATACGGAGAAAACGGTCTACTCCGTGAAGCGGCTGATGGGGAAATCGTATAACGATCTGGAACGGGATACCCACCTTCTCTCCTACCGCCTTGCCCCCCGGCGCGAGGGGCTGGTGCGCGTTGAGATCGCCGGAACCGAGTATACGCCGATCGAGCTTTCGGCGATGATCCTCCGCGATCTGAAGACACGCGCCGAGGAGCATTTCGGCGAAACCGTGACGGCCGCCGTGATCACCGTCCCCGCATACTTCAACGACGCCCAGCGGCAGGCAACCAAGGACGCCGGAAAGCTGGCGGGCCTTGATGTGCTCCGCATCCTCAACGAGCCGACCGCCGCGGCGCTGGCATACGGGCTGGATCAGGAGCGGAAGGGGACCGTCGCCGTCTACGATCTTGGCGGCGGGACGTTCGATATCTCCATCCTCCGCCTTGAAGGGGGCGTCTATCAGGTGCTTGCCACCGGCGGCGACACATATCTGGGCGGAGACGATATCGACCAGGCAATCATGACCCGCCTGCGAACCGAACTTGCGGAGCATCATGGCGTGGCGGAGATAACACCGCAGGAGCTTCAGCAGCTTCGCGATGCCGCCGAGCGGGCAAAGCAGGGACTTTCGGCAGCGGAGGAGATCGTGATGGAGTTTACGCTGGCGGACCACGCGGTGAACTTCCGCAGGGCATTTGGAAGAGATGAGCTTGAGGAGATCGCCGGGCCGATCATCGAGCGGACGATTGAGCCATGCAGGCGCGCGCTCCGCGATGCGGGGCTGACCGCCGCCGGGATCGATGCCATAGTGCTGGTGGGGGGATCAACGCGGATGCCGCTTGTGAAGCGGAGAGTTGGCGAGATATTCGAACGCGAGCCGTTTGACTCCCTCAACCCCGATGAGGTGGTGGCGCTTGGAGCCGCCGTCCAGGCGGACGTGCTCAGCGGCAACCGTCGCGATACGCTGCTGCTGGACGTGGTTCCCCTTTCACTCGGCATCGAAACCGTCGGCGGAATGATGTCGGTGCTGATCCCGCGGAACACCACCATCCCGACGCAGGTGCGCGACCACTATACCACGTTCGTGGACGACCAGACGGGGATCAACATCAATGTTTATCAGGGGGAGCGGGAGTTTGTGCGGGACAATCGCCAGCTTGCCGCGTTTACCCTTGGCCCTCTCCCTCCGCTTCCGGCGGGGATGCCGAAGATCGAAGTTGCCTTCACGATCGATGCCGACGGGATTCTCCGGGTCAGGGCAAAGGATATGCGCACCGGCACCGAACAGGAGATCGACGTTCGCCCGAGCTACGGGCTGACCGAGGATGAAGTGGAGCGGATGCTGCGGGAATCGATCGAACGCGCTCAGGACGATATCAACGAACGAATGGTGGTGGAGGCGCGGACCGAGGCGGAAACCCTGATTCAGGCGGCAACGAAGACCGTGGAGAAGCACGCGGATCTGGTGGAGGCAGGCGAACGGGAGCGGATCGAGGAGATCATCGGCCGTCTGCGTGAGGCGATGCGCGGGAATGATCACCGGCTGATACGGGAGATCACCGAGGAGCTGGATCATGTCACCGAGCCGCTTGCCCAGCGGGTGATGAACGATTCGGTTCAGAAGGGCATTGGTCAGAGGAGGATCGAGGAGGTGTAGCGAGGAGCGATTTGGGGATCGTAACAAGCGCTTTCACAAAAACGCAACAATTGACAATTTCGATCGTCACGATGTCGGATCGCCCGTTGCATGTCTCCCGCATACCCGCCTATCAACGGAAATCGCACCATCGCCGTCCCTCACGGCGTTCAGTGAATTGGGATTGACCCCTTTAATTATAAGTGATATACTAGGCAGTCTGTAAAAACTTGTTGAGTATGTCGTTATGCTTTGTTAACCTTGCGTTTTGAGATCCCCCCGCTTCATCGCAAACGATGAAGTTTCCAATACAATCGATGAGTATTACAACGAAATTTCTCCTGGTACCCAACCATATAACTTTCTATTAACCCTGGAGTAACTGCATGTCGCATGCTTACCAAAGAATCCGGCGCGGTGGAGCCGCGTTGGCACTGCTGCTCGCCTTGGGAGCCAACACGGCTTCGGCACAGTGGACCGCGTTGCCAAGCCAGACCACGGAGCGCAACTGGCCGCAGACCACCTTTCTGAATGGAAAGCTCTACGTATTTGGCGGAGTTTCCTCCAACGCGTACCTCAACTCCGCTCAGTCGCTCGCAACCGGCGCAACCAGCTGGTCGGCGGTGGCGAATCTTCCTGGCGCACGTTACGGCGGATATGCCGCGGCGGTCGGCGGCAAGATCTACATCGTCGGTGGGCAGAGCGGTGGTGGTGGCACCGCCGCGATCACATACACCCCTTCGGTGGTTGTATACGATCCCGCGACCAACACCTACGGCACGAAGGCGATGATGCCGATCCCGGCATCGATGTTCGCCGGCGTGGTTGTCAATGGCAAGATCTTCGTGATGGGCGGCTTTACCGGCACCGCTGCCGGTGGAACCACCAGCGCCAAGGTTCAGGTCTATGATCCCGCGACCGACACCTGGAGCACGGCTCCCGATGCCCCGTACGCGGCGGCATACGCAACGGCAACGGCATCCGGGTCGGACATCTATTTCATCGGCGGCTCGCGCAACCCGAAGGTCGCCACGGGCGCCTATGAGTCGCGTGCAAGCGTCGGCAGCGTTGTAGGCACCGTTATCGACTGGAAGTCGATCTCCGATCTGCCTATCACCATCACCCGCGCCGCGGGGGGTGCGGTTGGCGGAAAGGTGTATGTCGCGGGCGGCGCCACCGATGCAGGTGGTTCGAACGTTACCTACGTCTACGATCCGGTCGCAAAGAGCTGGAGCACCAGCTATCCGATGGCTATCGCCACCTATAACGTTCCGACGATGCCGGATGACGGCACATCCCTCTATTTCCAGGGCGGATATCAGAGCGCGATGGGCTTCAAGTACACGCCGGGCCCAGCGACCCCGATCGTCGCAATCGGACAGCACGATTTCTGGCTGACCATCAAGAAGGGAACCCAGGGCACCTTCTCCCTGCCGATCGGCAATATGGGCCTTGCCCCGCTGACCGGCACCGTGGAGATCCCGGCAAACACGCCGTGGCTCACCACCTCCACCCCGACGATCACGCCTGTTGATCCGGATGGAAGCGGCACCATCGACTTCACGATCGGCGGCGCATCAGTTGCCACCGGCAATTACAAAGCCACGGTCGCCTTTAAGACGAACGACCGTACGCAGCCGAATATCCCGATCAACGTGCATCTCTACGTGCGCGACGAAATCGTCTCGCAGGCAACCAACGTCGTTCTCGAGGAGTGCTCGGGTGCATGGTGCGGACCGTGCGGCGCCTATGGCGTTCCGCTGATGCGCCAGCTCAAGGATGATCATCCTGATGATCTCATCGAGATCGGTTATCATGATCGTAACGGCGGCGGCAACTCCGCCGATCAGATGGCAACGACGGAGACCGAGGCAATCGGCCAGCGTCTTGGCCTTCCTTATTTCCCGTCGGCCGGATTCTCGCGCTGGCACTTTGCTGGCCAGGCAAGCATCATGCTCGGCACCGGTAGCTGGCAGGGCGCGCTCGACGCGGTCTACCAGAATCAGCCGATCGCTCCGATCGCACTTAATCTGGTTTCCTACAGCTACGATGCCGGCGGCAAGACCGTCACCGCGAAGCTGAAGCTGACCACCAGCCAGGCAATCGCGCTCGGCAACAGCACGCTCAACGTCACCGCGGTGGCGATTGAGGACAGCCTCCAGTATGCACAGAATGGCAACGCTGAGAGCCCGTTCTATCACATGCACGTGGCACGCAAGTTCTGGCCAAACATCTCGGGACAGGCGCTTGACATTCCGGCCGACGCAATGGACGAGGATGGCTCCGCTATCCTTCCGGGCAAGGAACTGACGGTTGATATCAACTTCCCGGTTTCCGCCGTCACCAGGCCGCAGTACGGCCACATCGTCTTCATGGCGCATGTCAACATGGGAACGACCTTCGGCCCGGTCCTTCAGGGCCTGGAAGAGGATCTGACCGCAAGCATCTCTGGCAGCCTTGCGTACACGATCACGCCGGACAAGATCGCCATGACGATCCCGATGAACGACACGGCGAAGTTCCAGAACACGATCACCAACAACGGCTCCGCGCCGCTGGTGATCACGCCATCGCGTCTCTCGAACAACCTGCCTTCGGGCTGGCAGAGCTGGTTCTGCGTCAGCGGCACCAACACCTGCACCCAGCCGACCGATAACAATGGAAGCGCCATCACGGTTGCTCCGGGCGCATCGGTAACGGTGGTTGTGAAGGTGCTCGGCGCTTCGGCCGGTCAGGGCAAGGTCACGATGCGCTTTGCTGATGCCAATGGCAAGAACACCGATCAGGAGTTCACCGCCAATGTCGGCGCCAGCGGCGTTGATAACGATGCTGTTGCCGGAAGCGGCCTGCGCCTGTCGCAGAACACGCCGAACCCCGCTATCACCAGCACCCGGTTCTCCTACTACCTCCCGACGTCGAGCGAGGTTACGGCAGAGGTCTTCACCATTGGTGGAGCCCGCGTCATGACCCTCTCGCAGCCGAGGATGGAAGCCGGCGCGCATGCGCTTGATATCGATGTTGCGACCCTGCCGAGCGGAGTTTACTCCGTCCGCCTTGTCGCCAATGGCTCCTCCGTCACCCGCATGATGACGGTTACCCGCTAATCCTGGCGGTCGTTTGAAACTGAACAGTCGCCGGAGCAGCAGCTCCGGCGACTGTTTTAGTATCAGGCCATCACGACTGGATCGCCATGCCTTATATCTGACGCTGAAGGGATATTCATCTCTTCCTGCCATCGCAATACCATCGTGTGTTATCCATTTTGAAGCGCGCTGAACGTTTGCGGTAACAAATTCGTCGCCTCGGTGTATTTTATCTCTTCATTGCAATGAAGTTTGTTCTGGGGAACTCAACACAGGAACGCATAACTATGAAGATGAGGCTACATTCACTCTCCCTGCTGGCGGTTGCGGCGATTTCGCTCGCGGGTTTGAAGCTTTCCGCGCAGACGATGCCGATTTCCGTGATGTTTGACGAAACTGCTGGCGAGGTTACCCCGGCGGCACCGAAGGAGTTCTGGTTTCATATAACCAACACCACGGCCGCCACAATCAAGGTTCAGATCACCCGCACGGTCAACCAGCTCCCCGATACGTCGTGGTCCAGCTATATCTGCACTGATCTCTGCTATCCTCCCGAAATCAGCCAGCTGGAGCCGATTACCATCAAGGCCGGAAAGATGGCGAGCGGCGATATCACCATCACCGGCGGCGCGATGCCCGATCAATCCGCGAAAGTCACGCTCCGCTTCCAGGTGGTGGGCGATTCCAAGTACGTCGATCAGGATATCTCCGCGTCGGCGGGACAGCCGTCGGACGTGAACGATGGCATTGCGGCCGGCATCACGGCAGCCTATCCGAACCCGGCAACCGGATTTGTCTTCCTTCCGGTTCCCGGCAAATCCTCGGCAAAGGATGTCTCGCTCAGCCTCTATAACGTCCGTGGCGAGCAGGTGGCAAATCTCTCCGAGCAGGCAACCGCGGCAATCGGCTCCGGCAACAGCTCCGTTCGCGCCGATGTAACCCCCCTCCCGGCCGGCGTCTATTTCTACCGGCTGGTGGTTGATGGTGTTAACCGCTCAGGCTCCGTGACGGTGCTCCACTGATCGAAATTCCCTGTCGTAATGTTCGGGGGCGCGACCATATCGCGCGCCCTTTTTTTATCCCTTCTGGTACCCACGCCCGGATACCCCGGCTCCCCGCCGGCATGAATAATCCCCAGCCTGGAAGCCGCGTGCCGTCTCGGTTTGCCGTCACGAGGGTGGGCGGATCGGCTCCCTGAAGCGCGGAACATTTTCTTACTACAACATCTTCGATTTCATCGGGAAAAATGGCATGTTTGGGGTCTCTCAATGCCGTTTAGAGCGCATTGAACAGCAGTTCATTAGTTCATTCCGTCCACTACTTGGAGATTCGAGCAATGGCATATCAATGGAAGTTCAACGCCCGACCCTACTCCGATCAGGAAGCAGCACAGCTTCTGGCCTCGGTTATAGATGCAGAGACCGCGGACTGGCATTATAACAAGCATCACAAGGGATATGTCGACGCGATGAACAAGATCGAGGGGGAGCTGGAGACGGCCGACCGGAGCGCCGCCAACGGTAACTACTCGCCGATCGGTGAGCTGAAGCGCCGCTTTACCTGGAATCATGCCGGCGCCGCGCTCCACGATATCTACTGGGAAGTCATGGGAGGCGATGGTGATCCCCAGCAGGGACCGGAAATCCTCCAGGCAATCAACGAAAATTTTGGCTCGTTCGATGCGTGGAAGGCGGACTTCAAGGCATCGTGCGTGGCCGCGAAGCTCTCCGGCTGGGGCGTCCTTACCTACGACAGCCTCGTCTCCGGTCGCCTTATCAACCTTGAAGTTGATGAGCACCATTACGGCGCCATGTGGGGCGGCATTCCGCTGATCCCGTGCGATGTCTTCGAGCATGCCTACTACCACAAGGATGGCTGGGCGCGCGCGGCATATGTCGATAACTTTATCGCCAACCTCCACTGGGGCCGCATCAACGATCGCTACAAGAAGTACGTCCGCTCCTGAACCGGATACACTCCGATGTGACACTTATCACGGCCGGGCGGTCCTCACGGGCCGCCCGATTCGCCGTCCATTTACAGGTTAATCCGCATCATGGCCGACAAGCTATACAAGGTTACCTTCCTCCCTCTCAACATCACGGTTGAGGCTCTTGAGGGAGAGAACTTCCTCGATCTGGCGATGCAGAACGGCATCGATCTTCAGCATAACTGCGGCGGAGTCTGCGCCTGCTCCACCTGCCATGTGATCGTCCGCGAGGGGTTGGATACGCTATCCGAGATGGAGGATGATGAGGGGGATCAGCTGGATGAGGCCGAGGGGCATACCTTTATGTCCCGCCTTGGATGCCAGGCAAAAATCCATGGCGACTGCGTCGTGGAGATTCCGCAGATGAACGAGGATATCCGCTATCTCTTCCACGAGGGCGCCCACAAGGAGTGACCGCTCCGCGCATCCATCCGTCATCATCTAACGCTCCATTGCATCGAACACCCCGGAATCCGGCAACGGCACGGACGCCGGCCCATCCGGAGCAACTTTACTTCATACGCTCATGAACTGGCAGGACTACGAGGATATCGGCATCGCGCTCCACGAGAAGTTTCCGGAGGTTGATCCATTGACGGTCAGGTTTACCGATCTGCTCCAATGGATCGGCGAGCTTGATGGATTCGAGGGGAACATCAAGGAGAGCAACGAGAAGAAGCTGGAGGTTGTTCAGATGGCATGGTACGAAGAATGGAAGGATAACCAGTAGATGCCGAACATCGGAATATTTCCGCTCGGGATTGTCCTCTTCCCCGGCTCATCGTATCCACTGACGATCTTCGAAGAGCGCTACAAGCTCCTTATCCGCGAAGTAACCGAGTCCGGCGGACGATTCGGCATCAATCTCTTCCACGATCATACGATGTTCCAGATCGGCTGCGAGGCGCGCGTCAGCCATATCAACAAGGTTCATCCCGATGGAAGCATGGATATCGTCGTCACCGGCGGCGCGCGATTCCTTATCTCCGAATTCTTCACCGACCAGCGTCCCTTTATGACCGCTGAAGTGGCGATGTTCGATGATGATGAGCCGCGTCCCGAATATCCCCTGCTGGAAACCACCATCGGCTATTACAACCGGCTGGTGGAATCGGTCTACGGCGAGGCGGAGGAGAATCTTGATCCGGGCGATTGGCTGGAAGGGGGCGCATCGTTCAGGATGGCGCAGAAATGCGGGCTGGATCTGGAGGTGCGGCAGCAGTTGCTTGAGATGAAATCGGAAAACGAGCGGCTCCGGTTTCTGAGCAGCTACTTCACCGAGGTGCTTCCGAAGATCCAGCAGGTGGAAAAGATTCATATGCTGGTGCGGAACGATGGCTATATCAGCCCCGACCGCCCCGGCGACTGGGATCAGTCAGATTCCTCGCTGGATATCTGATGCGCGGATGATGTTCCGGGAGCGTTCAAATCTCTCAGCTCTCGCCGCGCAGCGCACGGATGCGCGCACGCGCACGCACCACATATGACGATGCCGGATATTCGGTAAGCAGACGAGTATAGAGTTCGATCGCCTTCGGTTTGTCGGCCAGTTTCCCCTCGCTGATCTCGCCGGCATGGAAGAGCGCCTGATCGGCCACGGTGCCGTCCGCGTAGTCCTTTACCACTCCCAGCAGCGTTGCAACCGCGTCGCCGGCATCCCCAAGCTCCTCCTGCGCCTTCGCCTTTCCCAGCAACGCATCATCGGCCAGCGATCCGTTCTTCCCCGCCGCCACCGACAGATCCATCTCCCGCGCGGCATCCTTCCACGCATTCCGCAGCAGCGCAAACGTTCCGGCCGCATAATGGGCAAGCGTGCTATCGTTCTTCCCCATATTCTCCTGGAGCATAAAACGGTATTCCAGCGCGTCGTTCGCCGCCTCCCCGCCGATATTCCGGGCCAGCTCCGCGAAGAGACTATCAGCCCGCGCAAACCGGCCGCGATAGAAGAGGATCTCCCCCCGCCTCAGCATGCTCAGATCGCGAATATGCTCATCCTCCGATGCGCGAATCCCGGTCGCGAACCGATCATCCGCCTTCTCCAGATCGCCATCGCGCAGATAGAACTCGCCAAGGAGAAACGCGGACTCCTCAAGCGATGGCGCTTTCGGATACTCCTTCTCCAGACGGTTCAACGTCGCGATTCCATCCTTCACCTCATTCAGATCGTACGCCTGGAGCTTCGCGACCTGAAGCAGCGCCTCGGCCGCGGAAGCCGTGCCGGGGTTCTCCTTCACGATAGCCATATATCGCCCTATCAACCCCTCGACATCGGATTTCGTGTGCGCGGGGAGAGCGTGAAAACGACCTTCAAGCGCATGCGCGTAGGCAAGCACAACGCTTCCGTGCAGCGCGTTGGTGGCGGGATAGGTTCGCTGGAAATATTCCAACGCGTTGATGGCGGCATCGTACCGCTCATCGCTGAGAGCCGCGTCGGCAAAGGCGTAGATGTCCGAGCCGTTTCCCTTGCGGATCTGGTCGATCTTCTTGACAACATCAAGCGCTCCGTCGTAATCCCGCTTCTCCGTGTAGAGCCATGCAAGCAGATCCAGATAGGGAGGAAAATCGGGGATGCTCTGAAGACGTTTGTTGATCACGGCAATCGCGGCATCGGCCCCCCTGGGATTTACCGTGTAAAAGCCCATTCCGTTCTTGATGCTGCCGATCCTGGCCGCGCTTGTGCTCAGGAGGTTGAGATATTCGTTGGTGGCCTCCTCGTACTTCCCCGTGACCGCGTAAAGCTGCGCCATCTGCTCGCCGAACAGGCCGGCATCGCCAAGCCGCGCGCGCGCCTGCGTGTAGGTTTTCGCGGCAAGATCGTACAACTGCACGTCAAGCTGCGATTGCGCCACCAGCGACCACGCGAACTCCTGATCCGGCTGAATTTCGGTCGCCGCCGCCCATTCCTTTATCGCCTCCTCGGGCCGGTGATTCCGATGCAGAATGTTCGCGTAGAGCGCGCGGATATCCACATCGCGGGGAAAATGGCTGGCGCGATCCTGAACAATCGGCAGCAGCTCATCGAAGCGGAGCAACCCCGTGTAGGTGCGGAGCACTCCCTGGAAATAGACATTGGACTGATGGTCGGCATCGTACAGCTCGCGGAAGACACGGGCGGCGCTCTTCAGGTCACCCGACTGCTCGTATCCCTGAGCCAGCCTGTATCGCTGGTTCTCCTCCGCGGGTTGCGCATCCAGCACCGCCGCGCCGCAGATCAGCAGGGCAACTGAAAGAAGGAATGGCGATCTCGTCATCACGTTCGAATTGAAGAGAATGGTTCGTATCGGGCGATTCCGGCCGAACCGCCTGATGAGGGAATGAAGCACGGGATCACTCCATCGCCATGATCGCGATCACCTCGCGCTGCAATGGCTCGCTTGTGGCAACGGGGACGCCGTCATCGCTGATCACGATATCCAGCTCGCTCCGCACACCGAAATCCCCGGTGAGATAGATGCCCGGCTCGATGGAGAAGGACGTTCCCGCGAGGATCGGGCGTGTATCCTCGGTTTCGAAATTATCGAGGTTGGCGCCCGCGCCATGAAGCTCCGTGGTGATGCTGTGCCCCGTCCTGTGCGTAAAATATTCTGCGTAGCCGGCATCGCGGATCACATTGCGGGCGGCATCGTCAAGCTCCGCTCCCGTCACCATCGCGCCGCGACCGAACGCATCGCGCAGCAGAGTGTAGGCGGCATCGCGAGCATCGCGGACGATGGTGAAGATCTTCGTGTATTTCTCCGGCACGCTCTCCCCCACATACCCGACCCATGTGATATCGCCGAAGATATCATCGGCCCCTGATTTCCGTGCCCAGAGATCGATCAGGACAAAATCATCACGATCGATTTCGCTGCTCCGCTCCGCGGTCGGCTCGTAGTGCGGGTTGGCGCTGTTGGGGCCAACGCCGCAGATCGGAGGGTGATCGGTAATCAGGCCACGCCTGTCGAAATCGGCCATGATATGCTGCTGAACGTCATACTCCGTCAGGCGCCCGCCGGCGGAAACGCGATCGCGGATAAACCGGAACGCGTCGATCATCACCTCCCGCACAAGGCCGCCGGCAAGCCGCGCCGATTCAAGCTGCGCCAGGTTCAGGACCGCTTCCATCCGCGCAAGCAGCTCGCCGGAGGAGATCACCTCAGGCCCGAGCGACCGCACCAGCTCCACCGTCCCGGCATCGACGCGGGAGACGACCGGAACGGCATTCCCCGGAGAATATTCCATCGCCACGCGATCGAACCCGGCCACAAGCGACCGCATCCCCTCGCAAAACTCCTCGTGGCTGGAATACGGCGTCACCGTTCCCGGCATCATCGCGCCGATATGCGGCTCGATCCTGTGCGCCAGGCCGCGCGGCTCCCCTTCGGCGGGAATCAGACATGCCCAGCGGCGGGTCTGATGATGGTGCGGAGTCATCCCGAGCATTCTGACGGAGATCGGGTTGGAATCGCGAAAGCTGTAGAGAAGCCATGCGGGAATGCCCAGCGATGTGAGCGCCGCCTGAATGCGGGAAAGATGGTCCTGTGTCATACCCGGAATCATGATGTCCTTGAAGCCCAACGATGTTGCAGTTGGTAACTACCGATGAAAATTCTATGTTGTGCCGGTAACCCCACTTCCAATGCCCATTACCGGTTGTCTCTCAAGATAGCCGATTTGTCCCTTACACGCTCTCCTGGAGAAACAATGGCCGCTGACAATATCAACATCTCGAACAACTCAGACACCCCACAGAGAGAGTGGCTGACGACACTGCTTCTATGCCTGTTCGTGGGCTGCCTCGGCATTCACAGGTTCTATACCGGTCACACGAAAATCGGCGTTATCCAGTTGCTGACGCTTGGCGGATGCGGCATCTGGACAATCATCGATCTGATAGCGATCATCACCGAGAAATTCACCGATGCCGAAGGACGCAAACTTATCAAGCAGTAAACACTATCTCCCCCTGGCGGCGGTCTGCACGTTTCTGCCGTTCGTCTGCATTGCGCTCCTTCCCGACGGATTGCTCGATGGAGGGCCAACGCTCTGTCCCATTCATATGCTGGGGGGAACATGGTGCCCCGGCTGCGGCATGACCCGCGCACTCTGGTCGCTGTTGCATGGCGATGTTGCGCGGGCGCTGTCGTTGAACTGGAGGGTTCTGATCGTTGCGCCGCTGCTGATCCTGCATTACGTGGGGCTGGCATCGCGGTGGGCGGTGGAACTGGCGGGGCGGATCGATGGAGGACCGGCCATTGGGATTTCAGAAGCATGGCGGTTCTTACCGAATCGGTCGGAGCACCGCGTACACTCGATCGTCAGCGGATCGTGAACATCGACCATCCCCGATGTTGTTTCGGAGGTTTACTCCATACCCGCTTTTTATGCGACACGGAGTACAAACCGCCCGGAGCACAATTCATCATCGTTATCGCAGGGCTGTGCCAGCGGGGCTGGGCAGTTGGCGCATCATTTCACATCCTTTAATCTAAGGAGC
>JBDSJW010000339.1:0-18737 GCA_039917235.1 Kapaibacterium sp. (SeqCode)
ACATCGCCGCCAAGATCGTACGGCGCGCGATCCGGGGCGATATCATCGAACAGCTCCCGTCGCGCGGCGAACATCCCGGCGGAGGCAAGATCGCTTTTGGGATGCTCCGGCTTCTCGGTGAAATCGATGATCCTCCCCGCATCATCCAGCAGGGCGATGCCTCGGGAGCTGGGGTTATCCATCCGCATCAGCGCAACGGTGAGCGGCGCCGGATGCTCCGCGTTAAATCGCGCCAGGAGGGTCGGATCGATATCGGTGAGGTTATCGGCATAAAGAATTAGGAACTGCTCCTCGCCGGCCACGAAATCGCGGTTGGCGTGGAGCGTGCCGGCGCTTCCCAGGAGGTGCGGCTCCATCACCGTGACGATCTTCACCGGCCCGCTGTATTCCTCCGCGAACCGGAGAACGCCATCGGGGAGATGGTGGAGATTGATCAGCACCTCATCCACGCCATGCGATCCCAGATTATCAAGCCAGTACGCCAGAAGCGGGCGGCCGTTGACCGGGACAAGACATTTCGGGACGATATCGGTTATCGGGCGGAGGCGTGTTCCCAGGCCGGCCGCGAGAAGGAATGCTTTCACGAGGCGGATTGTACCGTATGATATCGTTGATCGAAGCCCCTTCCCGGCCTCATATGAGGTACGGGACAAGGGAGAAAAGAGAGAGCACCTGGAGCGCCGCCACGGCGATCTGCGGCAGAAGATGGACCGGGCGCGACGTGGGGACATCCCCCCGCGCAATCTCGTCGTTCATCCGCATCGTGCCGATCACGGCGCCATCGGCAAGGCCGGGGTTGCCGTCGGGAGGAACGGTGGTATCGATTGCAAGCCGCTGTTTCCACCAGCGCGCCACCTCCCCCGGAAGCTGATGCCAGTAGCCGGTGCGCGCGCTCATCTTCTTCAGAAACTCCTCGTAGATCGCGAAACAGGCGGGGGCCAAAAGATAATCGGGATGGGTGATCATCATCGCAAGGCCGCCATGCTGCTCGATAAAATCGACCTTCTCCAGCCAGAGCTTGGGGGTCTTTTCGCCGAGCGTGGAGATCAGCGTATGATCCTGCGGAAGCGTGTAGGGAAGCTCCACGAAATCGCCGATCATAAAGGGCCAGATGCTCATCGTCCCTCCGGGGATCGTCTCGAACGGATCGGTATCGAAGAAGGAGGAATCATACTCGATATTCAGCATCTGCATCCATTCGGGATGGCGATGGGTGAACGGAGCGCGGAAGCCGGTGGCATTCCATTCCTTCAGATATCTGTTGATCTTTCCAACGCGACGCTGAAACGACCGTTGCGAGCGGAAAAGCTTTCCATCGTGCTTCAGGCCATGCACCCCAACCTCGAATCCCCGCTCGCGCAGCTCATCCAGCAGCGAGAGATCCACCTCGTAATCCTCCGGCACGAAATTGAAGCAGGAGCGAAACCCATAACGCTCCTCCAGCTCCATCACCTGCCTGACAAACCCCTGGCCGCGGGCGGTCTCGATATCGTGCGTCAGCACAAACGCGTAGCGCTTCCCATCCGGCCACAGCCCCACGTATGGCGTGCTTCGCGCACCGGCCCCCTCCATCACATTTCTCAGCATCTCGAACTGAAACCGCACATAACGATCCTCGATAGGCCAGTCCAGCGGAAGCCGCTCCTTCTGCGGCGCCAGGAGCAGCCGACGGAGAAGAGGGCGCACGGAGACCGGAAGAATGGGGCGGACGATGCCGTAATAGACCCGCTTCGCCAGCGACAGCCGCCAGTGGTCCTCGCCGAACTGGCGCTCCATCAGCACGGCTTCCAGCATCTCATCGATGGTGCCGAAGGAGGAGGCGGGAAGATTGCCCAGCACATGCGCGGCCTTCCGGGCAGCATCCTGCCAGGCCTCCTCGTCAACGCCCGGCAGGAATATCTTCCAGAGATTCCAGGGGGCATTGGCATCCCGAATCGAGGCTTTATTCCGATGATTCATTGGTCAGCCGAGTTGTCCATAGAGTAGTTCGCCGAGAGCTCTGCATACCCACGGCGGAGAGCGCCGGATCACATGGACCATAAGTGTTCGCGATGCCCCGGAAGTGCGGACGTCGGGAGGAGAGTCGGCGAGGATGGAGCCGCGAAGGGGATATTCCTCCGCCCCCCACCCGCGCTTGAAATCGCGCAGCCCTATATGCTCCGTATCGGTTCTCCCCCAGTCGAACGACCGATACCCCGCCAGGCACCCCTGGCGGAGCGCCTCCCAGAGAAGGAGATGGTTCGGAGCCATGGGCCAATATAAGGGATCGGACGCATTGAATTTATATACGAGACCACGAGCAAAATGGAGCAGAAGAGCGCCGGCAACGGCCTTATCCCCATCGCGGGCAAGGAGGAGGAAACCATGCCCCGCGCCTATCAGCCGCTCCCAGAGAAGCCGGAAAAACCTGAGCGGCTGCACCGGAATCCCATGCCGTTGCCGCGTCCGGAGGTGGAGATCGTAGAAGTCCGCCATATCCTTCCATTCCCCTGCACGTTCCACCCGAAGCCCGCTCTTCCCGGCGACCCTGATCGGCTGCTGCACCCGCGTCCTGTGGAACCGACGGAAAAGCTCATCGGGATCATCCGGCAGATACGTCACATGGCGAAGCGCCTGGGCGCCGGGAAAAACGCCCGGCAGTTCCGGCAACTTCCAGCGGATTTCAAGCTCCGGGCAGCCACGCTGGCGTCGCAGTGCGTGCAGTCCATCAATCAGCTCCGCCAGCGATTCCTTATCGGCAACCAGCGGAGCGCAGGCATCGCTGAACGGGAGGGCAATCAGCCGACGGCCGCGCAACATGCTCCGCGTCTCGATCACGGGGATTCCCCCTCCGGGAGCAGATCCCCTGTCTACCATAACGACGGTCGCGCGATATCGATAGCAGTCGGCGATCAGGCCGATCCAGGCCGGATGATGGAAGATCGTCGCATCCGGGTGGGCGTTGACAAGGCCCAGCCAGCGCGGATCGCCGGGATCGAGATGGGTCACCATGAATCTGTGGGAAAGCAGGGGATGCCGGGCGGGGGATGAGCCGGAAAGGGGCTCATGCAAGAGCCTGACGGACCACGTTCTGCTGCTTCATCGTCGCCTCCGCGTACTCCAGGATATCCTCGATATCGGTCTGCGCGCGGAGATAGTCCACGTACTCCCGCACGGAATCGGCGGCGGTTCTGCGCGGCTCCCATCCAAGCGAGCGGAGATGGGCGTTATCGGAGACGGCGTGGCGGGTATCGCCGAAGCGGAAGGCACCGGGGATATTCGGCTCGATCTGCTCGCGATCGAACGCCCGCGCCACAATCCGGTCGAACTCCGCCACCGTGTAGGGATGCCCGCCGCCGACGCAGAAGATCTCGTAATCGGCGCGGGGATCGTCCATCACCAGCACGTTGGCATCCACCACGTCGTGGATATTGACAAAATCGCGGCGCTGCCCGCCATCCTCGTAAATGGTCGGCGCGCGATCGAAAAAGTAGTGGAGGGAGAAGATCCGGCAGGCGCCGGAATAGGTGTTGTAGAAGGATTGCCGCGACCCCTGCACGATTGAATAGCGGAGCGCGACCGAGGGGATATCATACCGCCGTCCGAACCGGAGCGCCTGGATCTCCTGCGAGTGCTTGCTCATGGCGTAGGCGTTGGCCGGGTTGGCATGGGTCTCCGGCGTTGGAAGCCATTGCAGCGGCGTTCCATCGGCATCCTGAAATTCCCACTCCCCCCGTTCCAGTTGCTCCAGCGGCCGCATCACCGGCGTCACCAGCATCCCCCCCGCGTTCCGGTAGAGCCCCTCCCCCTGCACAAACTGCGATGACGCCACAATCACCTTCCTGACCGGCAGCTTTTCCTCGACGATGATCTCGTAGATCAGCGCCGTGGAGACCGCGTTGGTGTGGAAGAAGGTGGAGAAATCGGGAAGATAATCCTGATAGGCGGCGAGATGATAGATCACATCGGCCCCACGCATCGCGCGGGCAAGGACCGCCTTGTCGCGCACATCCCCCTCGATAAACTCGATCTCCGGCGAGAGATAGGCGGGCTTCCCCTTCATATGCACCGGCTTCTGAAGGTTGTCCAGCACGCGGACGCGATGCCCCAGCGCCAGAAGCCTGTCGGCGGTATGAGAACCGATAAAGCCGGCGCCGCCGGTGATGAGGATCGTGGAAGACATCTGTTTGGACCATCTCCGGGGCGTGCGCCCAATTGTCATGCGGGCTGGCGATCGCCCGGTTGAAATCGTACTGTTCCGTCGGCCAGCTCGTACCGTCCGGCCTCCGTGCTGATGCCGTCCGTATCGCCGGCGAACTCCAGCCGCTCCCCCCGTACCCCCACCCAGCCGATCCGGCGCGCCGGGTTCCCCACCATCAGCGCGAACGGCGGGATATCCTTCACCACCACCGCTCCAGCCCCGATCATGCAGTATTCCCCGAGCGTAACCCCGGCAACGATGGTGGCATTTGCCCCGATCGATACGCCACGACCGATAACCGTGGGGACATTCTCAGCGTGATAGACCCGGCTGCGGGGGAACAGATCGTTCGTCAGAACGCAGTTCGGCCCCAGAAAGACATCATCGGCAATCGTCACGCCATCCCATATCGCCACGCCGTTCTTGATCGTCACCCGATCACCGATCACCACGCCCGACTCCACGAAGGCATGATCCCCCACATTGCAGTCGGCGCCGATGCGGGCGCCGTTCATAACATGGGCAAACGCCCAGACGCGGCTCCGCTCGCCGATCTCCTCGGACTCGCACAACGCGCTCGGATGGACATAGAAGCTCCGCTCCATCAGGCGTTCACCCCCATCTGCACCGCGGCGATCTTCTCCGAAATCCTCTCCAGCAGCTCCACCACCTGTGCCCCCATCTCCCCGTCGTTGGGGGGAGGAACGCCGGTCCGGATTGCGTTGACGAACTCCGTGCATTCCATCCGAAGCGGCTCGTGCTGTTCCAGATGGAGCAGGTGGATATCGCCGGCGGAGTAGCCGAGCTTCACCGAATCGTTATCCCCCACGCCGATCCGGTTGTCGATCCCCCGATCGTAGAGCTTCACCTTGCCATCCAGCGCCAGCATCTCATCGTAGACAATCGATCCACGATCGCCGAAGAGCTGTACCAGACGGGTCTTGTTGGAGGAGAGCCAGCTTACATGGATATGAGCGGTGGCGCCGCTCGGGAAGCTCATCTCGATATGGGCATTGTCGATAATGCCGGGACGGAGATAGCTCTGGCCGTACGCATGCACATCGCTCGGGATCTCCTTCAGGATATGAAGGATGATGGAGCAGTCGTGCGGGCCAAGATCCCATACCACGTCCAGCGCGGGATCGGGAGGGCCGGGGTTGATGCGGGTTGATGTGATATGATGGACCGAGCCGACGGAGCCGGCCTCGATCTCCCGCCTGATCCGCCGCACGCCGGGGGCGAACTGGAAGACATGCCCCACCGCCAGGATACGTCCGGCCGATGTTGCCAGATCGACCAGGGCCCGTGCCTCGCGCGCGTTCCGCGTCAGCGGCTTCTCGATGAAGACATGCTTGCCGGCCCGGAGTGCCTCCTCGGCCAACGGATAATGCGTCTCCACCGGCGTGACGATCGCAACCGCGTCGATCTCCGGGTCGTTCAGAATTGATTGATAGTCGAGTGTCGTTTCAAGGGTCGGGTAGCTTTCCAGAATCCCTTCCAGGCGACCGGGACGAAGGTCGCTGATGGTCTTGACGCGCGCGCCGGGGATACCGTGAAAATTCCTGACGAGGTTCGGCCCCCAGTAGCCGCATCCGATAATACCGAGCGTAATCAATACTCTATGCTCCGCCGCGGCCGAAGAGAACCACGGGAATCGTTTTCAGGATGATCTTCACATCAAGCCAGAGCGAATAGTTCTGGATGTAGTAAAGATCGAGGATGATCGAATCGTTGAAGGTCACATCATGCCGGTTCCGGCCGAACACCTGCCATAGCCCCGTGATGCCCGGCGTGACGGCGAAGCGGCGACGATGCCATTCATCAAAATGCTGGTACTCGTACGGAAGGCAGGGGCGCGGGCCGATCAGCGACATCTCCCCACGGAGGACATTGATGATCTGCGGCAGCTCATCCAGGCTGTACTTCCGGAGAATCGCCCCAACCTTCGTGATGCGGGGATCGGACTGAAGCTTGCGCGTGGAGGTGTTCTCCTTGATGATCTTCTCCACCAGATCGCGATGCTGGTCCTCATCCCCATTCACAACCATCGTCCTGAACTTGTACCAGGTAAAAAGCTTTCCGTTCTTGCCGACGACCTGCGTCCGGTAGAAGATGGGCCCCTTGGAGCTGAACTTCACGGCGATCGACATAGCGGTGAAGAGCGGCGCCAGCAGAAGCAGCATGATGGCCGCCCCCACCACATCGATCAGCTCCTTGAGCGTCCGGTGCGGGAACTCGAACTTGTGCGGCCGGAGCGTAAGCGACTCGATGCAGGGAAATTCGCTGGTGCCGATGTTGTCGCGCACGATCCTGAAGTGGTCGGCCGTGATCGTCACCGGCAGGTTCGTTGCCCGGCATGACTCGATAATCTCCAGCAGACGGCTGTAGGCCACGGAGTTGATGGCGATAAACAGCTCCTCGGCGCCAAGCTGCCGGATATGCCGCGCAATTCCCTCCACTCCCCCAACGATCGGCCGGCCGAAGAGATGAAGCCCGTTCAGCGTCTTGTTATCATCCACGAAGCCGGCGATATTCAGCCCGAGCTGCGGCGTCTCCATGATCCGCGCCGCAAGGCTCTGCCCCGCGCGCCCCGCGCCGATGATCACCACGCGACGGGCATTGGGCCTGCCGCCGAAATATTTCACATGAACATGCCGGTAGAAGGCAACCCGCATCAGCGACAGGCCAAGCCATCCCCCCACGAGGAAGAGGACGACGTGTCCGCGACTATAATCGAGCAGGCCTTTGTTCTTTATCAGGAAGATCGCGAAGATCTGCACAATGCCAACCCAGAGCATCGCCTTGCCGAGAAGGACGATCTGATCCGCGCCGGTTGAGAAGATTTTGTTGCGATACAGCTGGAATTCGCGGAAGATGCCGATGGAGACAAGGGTGGAGCAGGCGAAGAAGAGGAACTCGTTGAGGGAGACGTTATAACCGAAGAACCGGCTGCGAACAAACAGGATCACCGCCGCCACAAGCGTGAGGATCAGAAGATCGAACGCTGCAAGTGTGAGTTTCGCCGGGCCTATCGATCGTATAAATCGCCTCATCGGAATCTCAACGTCGTTAATGGGAGGAACAGGTTCCCCAAAGATTTTCGGTCATCCTGCCCATGATTTTCGCACGTGAAAGCGTTCCATCGCATCCGCATGGGAGGATATCCCCGCGAAATCGATGGTTCAAGCACCGCAAACGCACATAACCATCGCAAGCCCCAAAAGGGGGATCGATTCATGGGCATGGCCCATGCGGTTACGCGTTCCAAGAGCGGAGTGAATGCCTGCATCGTACGCAACGCCTTCCTCTCATCCCGGGCAGTAGACCGCTCACTATTGTGAGACTAGAGACCGAAACGGGTTCGTCGGCCCGTTCAGGCATATCAGTCAAGGAGTTGAGACGAAGTAAACGAGATTGCCGCAATACGCCCGGCAGAGCCCGGGATTACGTATGGAGCGCCGCAAATTTAGCGATCATATCCCGTATTTCCACGACCAATGTCGTATTCCTCTGTAAAGATGACGAAGCATGGAGTTCCGGGGATTCCCCCACCCAATCTATCTGATCAATCTCCTCCGGCGCGCCGATAAACCTCAGCAGCCCCCTTCGAGCCAGCTCCTCGTCGATGGCGGCGCGGTGTCCCGTGAAGATGCTGTACGTGGGAACGCCAAGCAGCGCGGATTCCCGGTTCATCGTCCCCCCGCCGCTGATCGCCAGATTGGAATAATGGAGAAGCTGAAGCCCCGGAAGAGCCCTCTCCGGTATCAGCACGCCGGCGGCCGGGTTGGCTGGAAGGGCTGAATCAACAAGCTGGCGCTCCAGCCGGGTCTTCGGAAGGATCACCAGATAATTGGCGGGATCGGTCGCGGCGCGGGCCAGGATCGTCCGGCAGATCTCCTCGCTCCGGGGATCGTGATAATTGCCGATAAGCCCCGGCGGACGGATCGTGATCAGCCGCCGCTCCTCCCCCACGCCGATCGACGCCCTGAAGCCGGGATCGGGGACGAACTCCGGCAGATACATCTCCTCCTTAAACCCATGATACCAGCTCACCTTCTCCACGCCGATGCCCGACGCCGTCAGCCGTTCCGGGGTAAGCGCCGCCGGGCAGACCAGGTGCGTGGCAAACCGCTTCAGAATGGACATCTCCGTCCACTCGTAATCGAACATCACAATCTGCGGAATCCCCAGCAGCCGCGAGGCCAGCGCCTGCGTCCGCGATCCGTGGCTCAGCGCAATCTGCGGCCGGAAATCCCGGACAGCCCGCATCAACTGAAAGGCACGCACCGGAAGATTTGCCAGCTTCTTGAGCTTGCTCCGCCCGGCGTGTGCGCCAACCGCCACGGCATCGATCTTCAGTTGATCCACCAGATCAAGCGTCTGCGCGAAATCCCGGGCGGTGATACGGATATCCCATCCCTCCCTCCGCAACTGCCTGATCAGCGGCGCGAAAAGGGGCACATGGGGGGAGTTATCGAGATCGATCCAGAGACGAGGATACAAGATGGAGAAAGGAATGTCCGGAAAGGATCTGGCGGGCACATCGAGAGCCCTAGCCGGAACTCAATGCGAAAATGATGCCGTATCGGCTGATGCGCCTGTGAGGATGGTACTGGAAGGGATCTCGGGTCGGATCAAGGGACCTGAACCATATCCAGAACCCGAGTCAATTCTCAGCGTTTTGAAGATACTCCGCGGAGGTCAATCGCGCAAGCGCGTAGAGCATCCAGGCGTTGGCCCAGCGGAGGTAGGGAATGGCATTCCTGTAGCGCCGGTGGATCTGATAGATGAAATATCCCTCCCCGGCCTGCATGTTCCTGATGGTCCATTCCGCCACGCGACAGGCCCCTTCCCCGTCACCGCAATCGAGCAGCGTGATGATGGCCTGCGTGGCGGCATGCGCGTCGATCGGAAAGAGCCGGTTGTGATAATATTTTGGGATGGCCCCGTTCAGAAAGAAACTCCGCCGGTAGAACTCCTCGCCGCGCCGGAGCGCGCCATCGAACTCCCTCTCCCCCACGCTTTCCATATAGCCACGAAGCGACATCAGCACATAGCCGGTGTGGAAATTATCGATGAATGTGTAGAAGTCCCCAACACCGTAGCGCCAGGAGCCATCCTCCTGCTGATGATCCACCACAAAGGCAACGGCCGCCCGCGCTGTGTCGGTCAGCTCCCGCTCCCCGGTGATCGCCCCGACACGCGCCAGCAGATGCGCGCCGAGAATCGAGGCGTTGTACACCTGGTGGTCATCCGTTGGCGTGTAGCTGAAACAGAGGCTTCCGGCATCGCCGCCGCGGTGGAGATCGCGGAGGATGAAATCGCACGCCGAACGGGCGATCCGCAACGCCTTCTCATCCCCCCGCTTCTGATAAATATCGAGCAGCCCCTGCCCCACGAACGCAGTGGAGACGATGTTGGGGAGATATGGCGGCTTGTAGTCCGCGCGGGTCTGCCACGGAAAATAGTAGCCCCAGCACGCGCCGGAATATCCGCCGATGATCGCCCCGTAAATCCCCTCCAGGCATTCCCCGATCCTCCCCTCCGATTCCGCGTCGCCGATCAGCGCGTATCCCCGCAACGCCCAGCCGAGGCTGACGGTATTGACATCCGGCCGGATGCCGAGAAACGCGCGGATGTTCAGCGGAAACCGACGCAGGCCCTGCAACGCTGCCAGACGGAGAAACGGGCTGCGACCGAGCGGGGTGCGGGAGAGGATGGGGCTGGTGATGGCATCGTGCGGCTCGATTCCGGCGTAACGGTTTGCCTCCAGCCAGCCACGCAGGCGCGCCAGCGAGTCATTGAACAGCACGCGCCGCGCCGCGTTGCCGGATACGCAATTATCAAAGCGATCGATTTCGCTCATGCCATCCCCCCGATCACATCCGCGACGGGCGTTCCGTCCAGTTGTTTCTGCATGTCGATCCAGAGGGAGACGGCATAAAGACCCCAGAGCCGGTGGGCGTGGTCCTCCTTTCCGGTCGCATGCTCCGCCAGAAGCCTGAGCGGCAGCTCCGGCCTGATAAACCGCGCGGCATCGCCGGGATGGGTAAAACGATGGCGGGCCTTGGCGGCAAGATCGCGCTTCATCCATGCGCGGATCGGCGTGCCAAACGCGGCCTTGGGACGATAGATCACCTCGCGCGGCAGATACGCCTCCGCCGCCTTCTTGAGAAGATATTTCTGAACCCGCCCGTTGATCTTGTACTTCCCCGGAAGCCGCGCCGCGAACTCCACCAGCTCCACGTCGATCAGCGGCGGCCGCGATTCCACCGACGCCGCCATGCACGCCTTGTCGGAATAGAGAAGGTTGATGCCGGGGAGAAAGAGCTTCGTGTCCAGCCATGTCATCCGGTCGATAAACGGATAGTGCTCCACCATGGCCGCAAGCTCCCGGTAACGGGCAATCGGGTAAAGCCGGCCGAACGGAATATCGTTCATCGGCGGAGCAAGGATCTCCCGCATCTCCTCCGGGTTGAAGTAGGCAAAGCCATGGATAAACGCATCGATCGGTGAAAGGGCGGCGCTTCGGAGGAACTTCTTCCCCCACCGCACCGGCCGTATTCCCCTGCCGCCGATCGCAACCGGCAGCGCCCCGACCAGCGGCTCGATCACCCCCCGTCGCAGCAGCGCGGGAATCTTCCGGTACCGCTCCACCAGCAGCGATGCAAGCTGCTTCCGGTAGCCGCCGAACACCTCATCCCCCCCCATCCCGTTCAGCAGTACGGTTGTTCCGTTCCGCTTGGCGGCATCGGCAATCAGGTATGTGTTGATCGATGCCCCGTCGGCGACCGGATCGTCCAGGTGCCAGAGCATCTTCGGCAGGAGCGTATTGCTCTCCGGGCTGGCCTCGATCTCGTGATGATCGGTGCCGAACAGCTTTGCCACCATTGCGGCGTATTTCGCGTCGTCCGGCATCGCCTCCATCCGCTTGTCGATCTCGGAGAACGCAATGGTGTAGGTGCTGATCGTCCCGCCGTTGATCTTCCGCATCAGCGCCACAATCAGGCTGGAATCAAGCCCACCGGAGAGGAACGCGCCGACCGGGACATCGGCAATCATCTGCCGCCGCACCGCGCGCTCCAGGAGCTCCCGCAGTTCCTCCACATATTCCCCCTCGCTCCGCTCGCGACCCGGTTCGTGGATGGGAACGTCCCAGTAGCGGGTTATCGCAAGACGGCCATCTCTGAACAGGGCGTGGCATCCCGGCTCCAGCTTCATCACGCCGGAAAATCCGCTCTCCGGCTCCGGCACCCAGAGCAGCAGCAGTGAGCTTACAACCGCGTCCGGCTCAACGATTCTCTCGATGCCGTCGATCTCAAACAACCCTTTCGCTTCGGACGCGAATGCCAGCATCCCACCGCGCTGGATATAGTAGAGCGGTTTGATGCCGAGATGGTCGCGGGCGATAAAAAGATCACCGGTGGTATCATCGTGGATGGCAAAGGCGAACATGCCGTTGAACCGCCCCACGCACTCCGCTCCCCAGCGGTCGTACGCGGCCAGAATCACCTCGGTATCGGTGTTGGAGCGGAAGCGGTGGCCGTGCGATTCCAGCTCGGCGCGAAGTTCCAGGTAGTTGTAGATCTCGCCGTTGAAGGTGATCCAGCGGTTCCCCCCCTCATTGACCATCGGCTGATGGCCGGCGGGGGAGAGATCGAGGATTGAGAGCCTGCGATGTGCCAGGCCGGCGCGGCGCTCCGGGAACCACCGCACGCCGTGATCGTCGGGGCCGCGATGTGCCTGCACGGATGCCATCCGTTCCAGCTCCTCCGGGCTCCCTCCGTTGATGATGCCAGCGATTCCACACATACGATATCATTTAGTTCGTCCCGCTTCCCATGGCTTCCAGCAGCACCTCCGCCAGCTTCCGATGGGAGGCAGTTTCCGAGTAGATCGCCTCAAGCCTGCTCCGCCCCTGCTCGCCAAGCCGCGCCCGCAGTTCCGGCTCCTTTGCCAGCGCCGCCACGCGGTCCGCCAGCGCCGCCGTATCTCCCGGCGCAATCAGATAGCCGGTAACGCCGTCGAGAATCACCTCTTTCATCGTCCCCTGCGGCGTCCCGATGACCGGCCGGGCGGAGGCCATCGCCTCCAGCACAACCCAGGGCGATCCCTCCGGCTTCACCGGCACAAACGCCACAAGATCGGCCGACTCCAGCAGCCGGCGCTTGTCGTCGCCGCCAACCACCCCCAGGAACTCCACATGGCGCTCCAACCCATTCTCCGCAATCATCAGCTCGCACTCCTTCCTGAACTCCGTGTCGATCCACTTTCCGGCAAACGAAACCCGGACGTTCGGGACGCGACTGATGATCGACGGGAGCGCGCCGAGCATGATATGCGCCCCCTTGTCCCGGAAAAGATTAGCAAGATACACGATGTGGAACGATCCACCCCCCGCCGCCGCCTTCCGTCCGGGGGAGGGCCAGCCGGTGATATCGATGCCGTTCGGCACCACCGCTATCCGGCCTGCGGGAACATAGTCGCCGAAGACATCCCGAACGGTGCTCCCAAGCACAATGGCCCGCCTGGCGGTGCCAAGCCCGATCCGCGCCAGCAGCCGACCCCGCGCGCCGAAGTCGTGGATAAGATCGAACCGGCCGGCGCGGAGATGAATCACAACTCTGATGCCGAGCAGGCGCGCCGGGACCAGAAAAAGCAGATCGCGGAGAAAGCCCCAGAACGCCCGGTCGATCGGGACATAGACGGATCGCGGACGGCGGAACAGGAGCGCGCCCCAGCAGCGCAGCCCGTGCGAAAGCGCCTCCCGGACGTTATGCAGGTTGAAGCGGCCGATATCGTCAAGCCCGTCGGGATCGCCGGTGTTGAGCAGCTCGATATCGAACGCGTCGATCATCACCGGCGAGTTGATAAGCCGCTCGGTGGCAACCGCCGGGCCGATGTACGGCGGAGGGATCGGGCCGATAAGCAGCAGCCGTGGCCTGCGTGATTGGCGATTGATCGTGCGTTCTCCTGATTGGGAAGAGTTTATCGATACGGGCCGCCCGGCCCGATAAGCGCGGAAATCGCCTCGGCATAGCGGGAAGCGCTCCGCTCCAGCGTCAATGTCTCGATGGTCCGCAGGCGACCGGCGGCCCCCATCGCAGCCCGAAGCTCAGGGTCGTCGATCAGCCTTCGGAGCGCGGCCACGTATTCGGTGCGGTCGCGCGGGTCGATGATAAGGCCGGTGACCCCTTCCTGGATTACATCGACCGTCCCGCCGGAATAGTTGGAGGCGATCACCGCAAGACCGGCCGCCGATGCCTCCACCATCACAAGACCGAAGATATCGATGGAGGAAGGGAAGAGAAAAATATCGGCGAGCGCGTAGAAGATAAACAGCTCCGATGTCTGCCGGTATCCGTGAAAGAAGACGCCATCCCCCAGCCCCTCCCGCTCGGCCATCGCCCGGTGCTCCTCCTCGCGCGGCCCCGAGCCGACGATATGGAGCGCAACGTCATCGCGACCCAGCGCCTTCAACGCGCGGAGCGTGGAGCTGACCCCCTTGCCGGGGATCATGTAGTTGACCATCAGCAGGTGAACCGTGAAGGGAGATCCATCGGCCATGCGGTGTTCATCACGCCAGCGCGCCGCCTCCCCTGATTCCCTGAGCGATTCCACCTTCTCCCGGAAGAGCGCCGTATCCACCACGTTCAGCCCCGTGGTGATGCGGGCGGGGGGAACGCCGCCGGCAATCAGATATTCCCGCGAGCGGGTTCCGTATGTGAGAAACCAGTCGGCAAGGCGGAAGAAGATGGAGCGGAACACGGAACGCACGGCCGGGTAGGAACGGCCGGAAGCGGTGTGGGCGGTTTCGCCGGTGAAGAGAAGCACGGGTATCTTCCGCAGCCGGCAGTGGAGCAGAAGCCGGAGCGCGAGCGGGTCCATTGCCCATGCGATCACCACCACCGATGGCCGCAACCGACGGATTTCCCGGACGATATGACCGATTGCCAGCCGTCCCTCCGATTCATTGACGGTATAATCAAGCCCCGCCAGATCATCCTGAGCGATCTTCCACTCGCGGCGACGTTTTCCGCGGCCGAGAAAAAATATATGGAGATCAAGCCCCGCGTTGCCAAGCACATCCCCAAGTGCCCTGAAATACGGGATCCTGTAGGGCGTGGGAATATTGGTGACGTGAAGCACCAGCGGATGCCGGTCGGCGGCGGCGTTCATGAGAGGATATATTCTCCGAAAATTGTCATCGATGTAAATAATACTATCTGCGTGCGCGGATAATCGGGATCAGCTCCGAATATATCGCATAAGTACATCCATATATCGCCGCGCGCTCTCGCGGAGATTCAACCTGCTCTCGGCCAGCCGGCGTGAGGCAGCCCCCATGCTCCGGCGCACTTCAGGATTATCGGCAAGGCGCACAATGGCGGCGGAGATGGCACCGATATCGGTGGGATCGATGATAATGCCGTTGATCCCCTCCTCCACAACATCAATCGTCCCCCCCGCGTTCGCCGAGGCGATGATCGGAAGCCCGGCGGCGGCCCCCTCCACCATCACCAGCCCGAAGACCTCCTCCAGCGATGGAAAGATGAGGATATCGGCAATCGCGTAATAGAGCGGAAGCTCGCCGATCTGCCGGTATCCGTGGAAGAAAACGCGACCCTCCAGCCCATCGCGGCCGGCACGCAACCGCAGCCCATCCATCTCCGGCCCGGAGCCGACAACATGAAGCGCGATATCGCTCCGCCCGCTTGCCTCAAGAGCCGCCAGCAGGTTCATCATCCCCTTTTCAGGGAGAAGATATCCCACGAAGAGAAGATGACAGGAGAACCGATCGCCGTGCCGGGCGCGTTCCGCGGCGGCGTCCCCATTTATCCGAAGCTCATCCACGCGGCGAGAGAAATAATCGGTATCCACGACATTTATTCCCGTCACCACCCGTGCGGGCTCCACGCCGGATGCAAGCAGATATTCCGTCGATCCTCTCCCATAGGTAATAAACGCCGAGGCGCGACGAAAAATAGTGCGGCGAAAAATAGTACGGAGAAATGCGTGCGGATTATTCGCGGCGGAACGGAGCGTCTCGCCACTGACGATAATGCAGGGAATGCCGCGCGCGCGGCAGTGGAGCAGAAGGCGCAACGCGGCCAGGTCCATCGCCCAGGCCAGGACCACGACGGCCGGTCGCGAACGCGCTATTGCCGCCGCCGCGTCGCGGATCAAAATCTGCGACGGAGGTTGCGCGATGGAATAATTCAGCCCCGCAAAATCCTCCTTCACGATATTCCACGCGCGACTGCTCCGGGAATATCCCAGAAAGAAAATCTCCAGTGCGACCCCCTCCAAGGAGAGCCGCCGCCCCAGCTCCCTGTAGAGCGGAAGGCGGTACGGAGTCGGGAGATTGGTTATGTAGAGAATGTTCGGCATTGATATCACTGGAGACGCCGGGCGTCCGGCACCTCCTCCGGCACCTCCTGGTTCTTCTGCTCCGCCATCAGGCGCATCATGGCCTGCTCGGTACGCTGCTGGCGGACGATGGTGCTGACAGTCCAGAAAAGGAGCCAGACGGGGAGCGTAACCCTGGCGATTTCCAGATAATTATCGAGAGGAGAGATAAGCACGAGATATGTGGCGCCGATAAAGAGCGCCGAGGCAAGCGGCAGAAGAAGCGAGTCCTGCATTGCCTTGGCGTACCGGAGGTAACGGAGGCTGTGGACGATCACGATCGAGTAGATGCTCACCATGATAAACAGCCCCGGCAGGCCTGTCTCCGCCGCCGACGCAAGAATGCTGGAATTGGGATTATTGATCTGCACGCTCCCGAACTTCGACTCCAACTGGCTGAGCGGGTAAATATATTTCATGTGAACATCGGTGAGATAATTCTTATCGCCGAATACGGTTGTGACGATGGAGCCCACCCCTTTACGGGTATCCTGAAGATCGACCGTAAATGTATAATTGGCGCGGCTGACATACGTGCCGGGGCCACAGCCGAAGACGACGGTCAACGGATAATCGCCGTACATCGAAACGGTATTCACATACGAGAGAAATTTTCCATACTCCTTCAACATCCCCACATCCTCTCCCACCGTCACCAGATCCTCGTACTTCAGCCCCAGATCGGAGCGGTTGATATACTTGAATCCGAAGTACGCAATCCCCAGAAGCGGCAGGGCTATCAGCCCCATGCGGAAGAATTTTCTGCCGTAGAGAATTGTGACAAGGAGGGCGTAGGCAACGAAGAAACTGGGGGTGGCCGTGCGATATTGAAGCAGAAGGAATGTGATGATCACAAACGCCTGAATGCCGACGGCCAGATAGGCGGCGCGGGGCTTTGCATACTGTTTGCCGATGAAATATCCGCCGATGATGATCAGCAGCGCCGTAAACTGGTAGGAATTATTTCCGAACGTCCCCGACATTTTATCGGGATTTCCGCTGGCGAGCATCAGCGGATAGCTGACAAACGCCACAACGAGAATCTGCGCCAGCAGCACCATATTCATAAATCGCGCCGCCTGCTTTCCGAATTTCCGCTTGCTGATGATCAATTTATTCAGGGCGATAAAGAATATCGGCCCCTCAAGCATTCCAAACACATACAACAGCACCGGCCCGATGCTGGTCCGCTCGAAATTCACAATCGCCGAAAGCGCGCAGAGGACGAGAAAACACCCGACAAGCAGAACCATCCGCCGATGCAGCCGGCTATCAACCCCCTTGGGGTCCGGCTTGGTGGTGGACATGACGAGCAGAATCGGGATCACCGCGATATCGATCAGATCGATCGCCTTCGGCAGAACGCCAAGGGTCTCGGTGAAGAATCTCGCCGTGAGAATAAAGAAGACAAATCCGAGAATAAACTTGTTCATGCTCTATCTGGGCCGGAAATTCGGCCAAGTTCCAATCGTAAAATTTCATCACCGGTCGGTGCCGTCACCGGCGGCTAGTCCCTTTATTTATCCGGCTGAAGGCATAGCAGACTGTTGCATTACTTCCGCTATTCAGACTGTTCAAGGAGGATCAGCCGCAAGGCGGCCGAATCTGAGCGAATGAGGCGTCCTCTGGGACGCCGCAGTGAGCGAATGATGAAGGCCAACGCCGCGGATGACCTCCTTCAACAGTCTGATATGCTACTCCATAAACCAGCGTTCGTACCAGACCGCCAGGTTATAGAGCATCCAGGAGAGGGAGCCGTTGCTGTCCGATGCCGGATCGGATACGAGCCGGGATTTTGCCTCGGCGATCAGATCGCCGGTGATCACCCCCCACTCCCGCCCGATCACCGGAAGGATGCTGAAGATCTTCTCATCCATCATCGGCCCCGCCCATTCCCGCAGCGGAACGCAGAAGCCCTGCTTTTTCCGGTAGAGAAATTCATCGGGGACGATCCCCTCCAGCGCCTTCTTCAGGATGTACTTGGTTTCGCCATCCCTGTGCTTCAGCGCCTGCGGCATCTGCATGGCAAACTCCACGAGCGCGTGATCGAGAAAGGGGACGCGGATCTCGATCGAGTTCGCCATCCCCATCCTGTCGGCCCGGTAGAGGAAGACATTCTCCACCTCCGAGCGGGTTCCCCAGTAGGAGAGCCATTCCACGTAATCATTTCCGCGTCGCTCCCTGGCGAACTCCGCATGCGCCTCTGTAACCGCGCCATAGAGATCGGGAGCGCCGGGAAGATCGCGAATCGATGAGAAGGCGGAGAGGCTCTTGACCGCGCTGGTGGAGCCGATATACATCTCCACATTCAGCGCCGAGCGCTCCAGCAGATCGGGGAGAACGCCATCGGCGGAGCGGCGGCCAAGGAGACGGGCAAGGCTTCTGGTTGCCGATGGGGGGATGCGATCGATAAAGCGCCAGAGAGGAAGCACGCGGAGATAGCTGAGATATTTCCGATAGCCGCAGAAAAGCTCGTCCGCGCCATCTCCGTTGAGGATCACCGGGGTGCCGCTCTGGCGGGCAAGTTGGGAGAGAAAGTAGATCGGGACCACCGTGGGATCGGCGACTGGCTCATCCAGATAGTACGCAAGCCGCGGAAGGGCATCGACCAGATCGCTCCTGTCGATCTCCACCTCCTCATGCAGCGTCTTGAAGTGTTTCGCGGCGGCGCGCGCGTGCTCCCGCTCATCGTACTTATGCTGTCCGCGGAATCCGGCGGTGAACGTCCTGACCGGCCGGCCGGATACACGCGACATCAGCGCCACGTTGGCGGTGGAATCCACCCCGCCGCTCAGGAAAACGCCGACCGGGACATCGCTTACCATCCGCAGCTCCACGGAGTTCTCAAGAAGCTGAAGCGTCCGCCGCACGTAGAACGGCTCGCCGGCATCATCAGGAAATTCGATGTACTGCCGGTACGGCGTCCAGTACTGCCGCCGCTCCAGCTCCCCTCCCTCGCCGAAGACGGCGAAGTGCGCCGCCGGAAACTTGGAGACCCCGCCGAACATCGTCCGTGGCGGATAGACCTTGCCGAACGCCATGTATTCCCTGAGCGCATCGGTATCCAGTCTCTTTTCGATGCCGGGGAGATCGAGTATCGGCTTGATCTCCGACGCGAAGTAGAGCGTATTGCCGGACCATGCGTAGT
>JBDSJW010000340.1:0-3597 GCA_039917235.1 Kapaibacterium sp. (SeqCode)
GCTGGTGCCGAGCAGAAGCCGCGATCGGTAGGCGCGGCCGGCCAGGTTGAAGACATCGGCATCGATCACCTCATTCTTTTCGACAAGCCCGGTCTCAGGATCAGATGTGTTCATAGTGTTGTTCATCGTTTCATATCAGCCTGTTGAATTCCTACAGATGCCCAGACTGTTCAAGGACGATCAGATGCAAGGCGGCCGAATCGAGCGAATGAAGGCCGACGCGGCAGATGACGTCCTTCAACGGTCTAATGTGGCCCCTCAGCCTCCCTGCATCGCGGTAATCAGCTCGATATCATCCCGTTCGTTCAGGGGATGCTCCTCCCATTCGCTTCGCGGGATCAACTCGCCGTTGACGGCCACCGCGATTCCCGGCTGTCCGGGGTTGACGCCGCGATCAAGAAGGAGATCGGTGACGGTTGCCGCGGCGCTCTCAATGGGGGAGCCGTTCAGTTGAAGTTGCATGGAATCGCCCGGGGGAAAATGTTGTCAGCCATTCGGATTCATCGCCACGCAGAAGGTAGGCGGCCAGGATCGCGGCGGCATGGGGAGAGAAGAGAATACCGTGCCGGTAATAGCCGGTCGCCAGGGAGATGTTGCCGACCCCGGAGCCTCCAAGCATCGGGGCATGATCGATCGTCGCGGGGCGGAAGCCGACCCTGGTCTCGACAATCGGAAGCTCGTAGATGCCGGGGACGCACTCCCATGCCGCGCGGAGCAGCTCAAGGATTTCGCCGGCGGTGATGGAGGGATCGAACCCGCGATCCTCGCTGCTGGCCCCCAGCACCACGGTTCCATCGTGCTTCGGGACCAGGTACATCTCGGGGGATCGGACCACGTGATCGAGGAGCGGCATGGCGGATTGATCGAGACGGATGATCTGTCCCTTGACCGGACGGATGGCTCCGCCAAGCCCGATGGAGCCGAGAAGTTCGCCATGCGCGCCGGTTGCCAGCACCAGATGCCCCGCTTCCACCACCAGATCCCCGGCCACATAGCCCGCGCCGGCGGCGGTTTCGGTGATCGCTCCCTCCCCCGCCCCTTCCAGAATCGTCACATGCTCACGACGCCGGAGGGAGCGCACCAGCGCCTCCAGCAGAAGCCGGTTGTCGATCTGATGATCGCGCGGGGAGAAGATCCCTCCCGGTATGCCGGGGGCAAGGCAGGGCTCAATCTTTCTGCACTCATAGCCGCTGAGCCATTCCACCGGCAGACCAAGCTCCTGATGTTCCCGGAACTGATGCCGGATCGCCTCCGTGTCATCCCTATCAACTCCCACAATCAGCGTCCCCTCCGTTCGGTAGCCGACCGTCATGCCGCTCTCCGCCTCCAGGTCGGCAACAAACTCCGGGTAATAGAGGAGCGCCTGATAGCCGAACCCCACCACCTCCCGCTCCTCAACGCGCGCCTCCACAAGGGGCGCCAGCATCCCGGCCGCGGCATATCCCGCCCCGCGCCCAATCGCTTCACGCTCCACCACCGCCACCGTGCGACCGGACGCCGAGAGCGAACGTGCAAGCGTAAGCCCGCCAATCCCCCCGCCAACGATACAGAAATCAGCTACGACGCGCATGGAACGGATTGCATGAGAAATGGGAAGGAGGAAGTGATCGCGGGGGATGGATGGCACGGAAAGGGGTGGATTGCTCCATCCGTGTTCCCTCCGCCGGCATTACCCGGATCAGGTTCCAGAGTATCATCTCAGCCTCGACCCGGGAAACGGGCGGGCACCTCTAACGGATTCGCCCAATATAACCCTTCGGGGGATCATCACGGCAAATCGCGGGGAAACAACAGGGCGGTGGTGGCGGTTCCGGAATACATTGCGCCCGGCCGCGGAGATCGCGCGCGACCGGGCGTGACAAATCGCGCATCGACCTTCGCCGATGGCATGGCCGTCAGGGAAGTTTCGCGGCGAGAACGTCGGCCTGCTCGATCGACGGGGGTTCGGAGAAAAGCTCGGAGGCCTGCGCCATCAGCGCCTCGGCAACACGGCCGGAGAGATGCGCCTGCCGCCCCTCCTCATCGGGAAACGCGTCGAAAATGCCGAAGGTGGAGGGCCCGAGGCGAATGGCAAACCATGCCGTGGTCGCCGGCTCATCCTCCACCAGCGCCAGCCCCCCTTTCAGGAACTTCTCCACATCGGCTTCCTTCCCCGGCTTTGCCTCCAGCCGAACCAGCAATCCTACTGTAACCATTGCCCTCTCCTGTCATTAAACGTTGTGTAATTACACGCCCGGCTCCCTGCCATGCGCGCATGGAGAGATATACGAGGAAACGGGGCGGTGGGATGGCGGGGAATCGCGCGGATATCGCCAGAAATTTTATCGGTGGAAAAACGGGGGAATCGAGGCATCTTCATCGATCCGCGGGTTCTTCCATGCAGGCACTCGTCAGACAATCTCCGGCATCAGGGAACGTTGATCGTATACGCTCATGAGAACATTCGCTCCGCTCTTGCTTACGCTGATGCTGGCTCTGGTTTTCCCCGACCGACTACCGGCGCGGGGGGATACCGCCGATCCCTCCATTCCCGCCGCCGTGGCGCATCGGGTCGTGGTAAAGCTGCGACCTGGCGATGGATCGGCCATCGATCGGGGAAGGAATCTGCTGGCCCCGGTCGCCGCTGAGTACGGCATCACATCGATTGCCACGTGGCTCGATCCCCGCCTTCTTCAGGGAAATCAGGACGGGATGGGGCGGAAACGCGCGGCTGATGGCCTTGCGGCATCCGGGCTGGAGAGGATCATCACGATAATCTACATGAGCGATATCCCGCCGGAGATGATGGCCGCAAAGCTCCGGCCGATTCCGGGAGTGGAATATGCCGAGCCGGTCTACCCCAGATTTGTCAGCACCATTCCAAACGATCCGCAGATATCACAGCAGAGCTACCTGGATCAGATCAGGGCGGTGCAGGGATGGGGCATCGTCAACACCGATTCCTCGATCATCATCGCCATCGTCGATACCGGCACAGACCCGACGCATCCCGATCTGGCAGCCGCGCTCTGGCGCAACCCCGGCGAAATCGGCACCGACGCGCTCGGTCGCGACATGCGGAGCAACGGCGTGGATGATGATGGCGACGGCTTCAGGGATGACTGGCAGGGATACGATTTCGGCGGGAAGGATGGCTACACGCCCGATAACGACCCATCGCCGGGATACTGGCATGGAACGCACGTGGCGGGAATCGCGGGGGCAATCGCCAACAACGGCATCGGCATCGCCGGCATCGGGTTCGGCGCGAAGCTGATGATCGTGAAGATCGCCGACGACAACCCGACATCCCCCACGCTCACCACCGGCCCCGACGGCATTCTCTTCGCGGCGCGGCATGGAGCGCAGATCATCAACTGTAGCTGGGGCGGCCCCGGCTACTCGCAGGCGGAGCAGGATCTGATGGATGTTGTGATCAGAATGGGCTCCTGCGTTATCGCGGCGGCGGGGAACGAGGGGGAAGGGCGAAACAGCATCTCCTACCCGGCATCCTATCGCAATGTCCTCTCGGTCGGCTCGGTGCAGAGGAACGATCAACATTCCTCCTTCAGCAGCTACAACATCGAAGTCGTGATCTCCGCCCCGGGCGACGCCATC
>JBDSJW010000341.1:0-9041 GCA_039917235.1 Kapaibacterium sp. (SeqCode)
CGCCCCGAAATCCTCCACGGCGCCGTAGAGAATGGCGGAGGTTGGGTGATGGAGATTCACCTCGATGGAATATCCCCCCGTTGAATCGCTTACGGCGCCGCCAATTGCGCGGCCGCTTGCCGAGTCCACAAGCATCAGCCCCGAGAGAATCCCCCGCCCTGATGGACGATCGTACACCCGCCCCGCAACATGCAGGGTAACGCCGCTCGGCGGAAGCAGCGCCATATAGAGCGAAAGCTTCGATCGCCCGCCGACGTTGCGGGTCGAGGAAAAATAGATAACATCGACGGAGGGGGCCATTGTGATGAAACGTTCGTCCCGGCTGGAGTTGAGCGGCGCGCCGAGATTGCGGGCCTCCCCCCAGCTTCCGTCGGGGTTCTGCTTTGAGACGTAGAAATCCAGCCCCCCCAGGCCGCCGCTGCGGTTCGAGGAGAAATAGAGCGAACTGTCCGGCGCGATATACGGCGCGTCCTCCCTGGCCGGCGTGGTGATCGGCGGCGGCATCCGCTGCGGATCCGCCCACGTTCCATCGCTCCCCTTCGTGGAGAAATAGATATCGGGGTCCTCGCCGCCGGTCATCCCGCCCCGGTTGGAGATAAAGTAGATCGTGTTCCCGTCGGCGGAGATGCTCGGCTGCGCGTCCCAGAAGAGCGTGTTCAGCTCCATGACATCACGCGCCGGCGACCACTCCTCTCCATCGAAATGCGATTCGTAGATATCGCAATCCCCCTTCCCGTCCGCCCGATTGCACCCGGAGAAATAGATGGTCCGGCCGTCGCCGGTGATCGAGACAGCCCCTTCGCTGTTGCGGTCGTTGATATGGGAGCCGAGGTTGAAAACGTGCGTGAAGAGCGTATCGCGCGGTCGCGCCTTGGTCGCCCCCCAGATATCATGGCCGCCAAAACCGCCCCGCCGGTCGGAGACGAAATAGAGCGTCAGGCCATCGTCGGTGATGGCGGGGGCGTAGGTGTAGCCCGCGAACGGATCGTTGATATTGTCCCCCAGCCTGACCACCGTGGTATCCTGCGCGTGCAGCGCGCCGCAGGCGATAAGGCCGGATATCACGATGGAGCAAAGCAGCGATGGTGGAGATATTCGGCGCATTGGGGTCGATATGCTGGAAATTGAGGAATTTGAAAGATGCCCGCGACCGAGATCTCCGGCGCGGCGCGCAACTACCTGACGGGCTGGCGGCGGCGATCCTTACGTTCCGGCCATCAATGAAGCCGGACAGGCCCGCCCCGAAACACCGAAGATACCCTCCCCATCCGCGCCATCCACGGACATTCCCATTACCCGAAACTCCCGATCCCAAACGCATCGGCATCCACCGTCATCTTCCCCGGCTCCGGGCGGATGCCGCAGAGCCAGGCGGTAAGATTATCGCAGAAATTATCGAGATGGCGTATCTGCTGCACGCCATGCTCCACAATCGGGTCGAGCGTGGTGGCAAGGAGCGTTCCGCCATAACGGTTCGTCTGCCAGGTGATGATCTCCCCGTCGCCGTTGCGCTGAAGCACATCCGCCCCCTCCGGCACCCGCGTATAGACGCCGTGCGTATGCCAGCAGGCATGGCGCGGCGCAAGCCCGCGGAAAAGAGGATGCTCACAGTCGGTATCGGCCACGGGCGGGTTCTCCGGCTCGGTCACCCACCACCAGTTGTTCACCGGACGATCCTCCCATTGAGCGTCGATCCATGCGGGGGAACTATCCCCTTCAACAAAGACCTTCTTTCCGGCGGCGAGAAATTCATGGATGATATCCCGCCGCTGGGCTATCGCCTCATGATTGGACTGGAACGGGATGGCGAGCGCGTCCAGCGATGCTATCGATTCCCGCGTCAGATCGTGAATGTAGATCAGCCTGTACAGCTCGCGATATTTCGGCGCGGTCGCGAATGCGTAGTGCGACCAGACACCGTTAAAGATCAGCCCGATTCTGCTCATGATGCGCCCCCCTCCGTGTGATGAAACTGATGAGATTATGATAGAGAAGGCCCAGCCCCTCATTCTTCTCCCCGCCGGAATAATCGCCGAGCAGCCCGCTGGCGGTAAGGATGATGACCCCGGGAGTGGAGACCTCGTCGATCACCGCGATGGCCCGGCTCCAGGTATCGGCCAGGAGAATATCGGCGGCGGGGTTCGGCTCGATATAACCGCAGGCCCACCAGCCGGAGATGCCGTGCGAGAAGATCAGCGTATCGATCTCCACCCCATCCATCACCCCATACCTGTCCGTCACCACGGCGTAGCGGACATCGCGGGTCGGTTTGCTGTTGTCCATCACCCAGCGGTTTCCCGGCACCCAGTCGGTAAACCAGCCGTCGAAGCAGATCAGCGCCCCCCCGGCATCGAGAAACCGCGCCACCGTTTCCCTGACGCGGAGCATCGCGATATGATCGGAGCCGTTCGGGACAATGAGGATATCGACGCCATCGAACGACGGATCGAACCCCGCGCCGATCTTCTCGAAGCGATACGCCACCGCATCGTTCGGCCTGAAGAAATGCTCCAGATAGTGGAGCCCGTTATCGATCACCACGGCGTTCAGCATCGTCATCTCCCGGAAGGTTGAATCACCGGCAGACCGAACTTCGGTCCCAGGGTATCGATGTCGTAATGAAGCTCGAAAAAGCGATCGCACCAGAGGCAGATATTCCCCTCCTCCGCCCCGCGCGCCATCGCCTCCTCGCGACCGATGCCGATCGATTCCCCCATGCCGTAGGGATCGCCCTGATTGATAGCGCGAAAGATCTCCGATCCGGCCACCCGCGCCAGCACATCGGCCACGCGCTGGACGCGGGCGTCGCCGAGCGGATATTTCGTGCCGGGGCAGCAGGGATTGATCTTCCAGAGCTGGATGGAGACCTCCTGCGCCAGTTCGGTCCCCCCCAGAAAACCCCGGCCGCCGGAGGGGATCGCGCAGAAATTATGGGTGTGATCCCTCAGCCAGACCCCCTTCTCCATCGCACGCCCGCGAGCCCAGTTGCCGCCGAGCCACATATCCTCGGTCGCCCCCCAGAATCCGTAGCTGGCCGCATCCGGCTTCAGATATGTCTCGCGCTCGATCAGCGGATCGGTCTCATCCCCCGCCATCCCGCGCGAGCGGAAAAGATTCTCCAGATCATCGCGCCGCGATCCGGCCAGCTTGTGAAAGCGGTCGATGCTTGCCACGTCTATCCGCGTGACGCCGCGATGAAGAAGCTCGTCCAGAATCTCGCCGTTGAGAAGGTCGCCGTTGGTTTGAAGCATGATCTGCGCGCTTGCGTTGTATTTCCCTGCGAGCGCGTCCAGAATGGCGTAGAGCTTGGAGCGCTCGGCCAGCGGCTCGCCGCCGGAGAGGATAACCCGTCCGGCGCGCTCGGGAAGGTTACCCACCACGCGAAGGCAATCCTCCAGCGTCATCCGCTCTCCCTGCGGGCCGGAGGTGTTGTAGCAATGATCGCAGATATCGTTGCAGAGCTGCGTAAAGACCCAGTAGATCGATTCCACCGACTCGAAATCATCATGTATCATCGCATCATTCTCGTTCATTGATCTGATCGCCAAGCGTCCGCCAGAAATCCATCTCCCGTCGCGCGCCATAGTCCGGGTGGGCGATAAACTCCCGCTTGCTGCTGAAATGGAGGAGCTTCCCATCCCTCATATACGAAATCCTGTCGCCCAGCAGGATCGCCTCCTTCAGATCGTGCGTGACGAAAATGGAGGCGATGCCGTAGGCCGCCGACAAACGCCGGAACAGCTCCTGCATCGCGGCGCGGGTCTCCGCGTCCAGATTGCTGAACGGCTCATCCAGCAGCAGCACCGATGGGTTGACGATTATCGCGCGACCAAACGCAACGCGCTGCCGCTCCCCGCCGGAGAGCTGATGCGGCATCCTCCGCGCGTGCGATGCAAGCTCCAGGCTCTCCAGCATCTCCTCCACCCGCCGCCGGAGATCCCCCTCGGGAACCTTGCGGAGCCTGAGCCCGAAGGCGATGTTCTCGAAGATATCGAGATGCGGAAAGAGGAGCGCCTCCTGGTAGATGTAGACGATATTGCGGCGCGCCACCGGGAGATGATCGATCGTTTCCCCGCGAAGCCGCAGCTCCCCGCGATCGGGATCGACAAGGCCGGCGATGATCCTGAGGAGCGTGGTCTTGCCGCAGCCCGAACGGCCGAGGATTGCCAGCGTCTCCCGCTCATCCACGGCCAGCCCCACATCGCTGAGAACGCGATACCCGCCGTACGCCTTGTCGATGTTCGATACCGTCAGCACCATCGCATTTCCGGATTCCTACATATATCGATAAAGAAACCGCCGGTTGGCCCAGAGCATCAGCACGGGGGGGATGATCAGCATCAGACCGCTGAGCGCCGCATACTGGACGTTGGCCTCCCCGGCGTACATAAAGACGAGCAGCGGCAGGGTCTTCACCCGTCCGGCGCCGATCAGCAGCGTCAGGCCGTACTGGAACCAGGAGAGAAGGAACGTCTGCATAAAGCAGATCAGCAACAGCTCGCGCGCGGCGGGAAGCAGAACCATCCGGTAGAGTTGCGGACGGCTTGCCCCCAGAAGCCGTGCAAGATCCTCCAGCGACCGCCGTTCGCGACTCCAGAACCTGGCGAAGAAGACCACCCCGAAACCGAGCGCAAAGGTCAGATGCGCGCACGCAACGCCGACGGCGCTCCCGGCCAGACCGATTGTAATATAGAGGATATGGATACACGCCCCCAGGATCACCGGCGACATGGCGAACGGCAGATACGCCAGGAACAGGAGCCCGCGACTTCTCCCGCTGCGGGCGATATACCGGCTGGCGATAAAGCCGCCGAACGTGGCAACCAGCGCCACCGATCCCGAGAGGAGCGTTGAGAGAAGGAGGCTCCATCCAAGCGAGTCCCCGCCGAGAAGATCGCTCCATGCACGGAGGTTTATCCCCTCCGGCAGCAGCAGTGGAAACCGCCACCGACCGGCAACCGAGAGGATAAGAAGATAGACGATCGGCAGGAGGCAGATCGTCCCGACAATCCACGACATCGCTCCGGCCAGCTTCCCGATTTCGCGCTTACGCATCATCATCCCTCCGCGCGCAACTGTAGGCAAGGGCTACCAGCGCAAGCGCGAGCGCCGTGTAGAGGACCGCGCAGATAAAGGCCTCCGGCTTCTGCGCCAGATCGAAACGGGCGTACTTCCGCATTGTCAGAACGGAGATCATCTGCGGCGCGCTCGGCCCCAGCAGCAGCGGAACTTCGTAGGCGCCAAGCACGCCGATGAACGAGAGGACGATCGTCGGAAAGGCGCGCCGCAGCAGCAGCGGCAGAACCACGCGACGGAGGATATCAACCCCGCCGGCGCCGAGCGATTCGGCCAGCCCGCGCAGCTCCGGCAGCCGTTCGGCATCGTAAAGCTGCGCGAAGAGAATGGTGAAGAAGGGGACCGCCACGAACATCTCGGCAAGGATGATCCCGACGCCGTACGGATCGTTCACAAGCCCCGGGAACTGCGAGGGATCGCTGATAAGGCCGAGCGCCGCGGCCACGCGCGCAAGCAATCCCGCGCCGGAGAGAATCTGAAAGAAGAGAAAGGCAAGCACGGTTCCGGGGAGCGCGATCGGCAGGTAGATCGTGTAACCAAGCCGGCCGGAACGGAGCGGACGCCGCAGCGCAAGCGAAAGCCCCAACGCCACGGCAACCGAGAGCGCCACCGCCACCAACGCCACGCCGATGCTCATCAGAAAGGAGCGGACGATCTCGAAATCCTCCCCCAGCCGGCTCCAGTGGCTCAGCGTAAAGCCCTCCCCCAGCAGCCCCGCCAGCCCCAGGCTATAGGCCGCCGCATAGAGGATGCTGGCGCCGATCGGCAGCAGCGCTACCGCGACGAAGAGGAGAAAACCGGCGCGCTCGATGCCGCCGTTATCGTTCGATGACATTCTTCCTGAAATCATCGGAAAGCCTGATCATATATTCCGGGGCAAGCTCCATCAGAGCCTTCGATTGAATGGCCGAACGCGGCGGGGCGTAACGGCGGCCCGGCACGGCCGCAAACCGCGCGCGCCACTCCTCCGGGAGCTTCGAAACGTCCAGCACGGTTCCATCGCCCCAGATGTTGGGGTCCAGCTTCCGAAGCTGCGCTTCCGGCGAGATAAGAAAATTCACCACCACCATCGCCCCCTCGGGATGCGCCGAATGCTTTGCGATCCCCATGAAATGGCTGTTCTGGATGGTGCCGCTCTCCAGAACGTACGCGCGCGCCGTCCCGGGGAAAAGCCCCTGAAGGATCTTGTTAAGTACCTATGAGTAAGTTCCCTGATATGGATTCCGACGCAAAAAGCCGTATTTGCTTGGCTTGGCAGATCGGAATGTCAGATTACTTTCACGCAGGTACTTATCCACCTCGCCGTCGTTGTTGCTCATTGAAAAATCGACCTCGCCGTTGGCGAACATCTGATGAAGCTGCGCCACTTCCGCCGGAAACGAGCGACCTCCCTTCCAGAAATAGGGCTTGATCCGGTTGAGATATTCCCAGAGCATCGATGAATATCTGCGATAATTATCCTCGTTGAACTTCCCCGCCAGCGTTTTCTCCCCCCCCGCCAGATCGATCAGCAGACATTTCAGGAACGTCATGCCGGTAAAGGAATTATCGAACGTGAATTTCCCCGGATGCGCCCGCACATAGCTCTCCAGCGCCGCCATTGTTCTGGGCGGGTCGGGGACGTGGAGGGTATCGTAGATGATCGCAAGCTGGACATTTCCCCACGGGCTTTCGTAGCCATCCACCGGCTGCTGAAAATCGGTGTTGATAAATCGGTTGCCGAAATCCACGTAGCGCGCGTTGGGAAGCCTATCGACGAAGGGGCCGTAGAGCGCCTTAATCTGCCGCAACTGGTAGAACGTCTCGCCGTTGATCCACATCATATCATATGCGCTCGCTCCACTTCCCGCCTCCATTTCGGTCATCAGCGTGGAGACAAGCGTGTTCCCCTGTCCCCCCAGGATGTTGAGCGTAACGCCATACCGTTCCTTCAGCGCCGGGATGACGTAGCTTTTCATATAGGCGTTGATATAGGGATCTCCCTGCCACATCGAAAGGTTCACGGTCTGTCCACGGGCCTTCCTCTCGGTCTCCCCCCACGATGTGCCGGAGGGGGCGTTGCCCTTTTCCCTGGCGTTGTCACCACCACCGCATCCGGCAACGGAGGCAAGCATGATGATGGCGAGGAGGCATGCGTTTCTATATCGTGCCATTATTGTTCTCGTTTCTAAATACGCGCGGAGCCTGTAAGAAAAGTTGTCGGGGGACGTTTCAAACGTCCCCAAACAGTCCACTGACGTTCTTCAACACTCTGCTAGAATTGATATCGCGCTCCGAACTGGAACTGCCGTGGCGCGCCGCTGCTCCGATGGACAATCGGCGCGCCATCCGGCCCGACCTGGATCTGGTTGCTCTGCGTGGCGTTGTTGGTATAGCCGCTCAGGTTCACCACGTTGAAGACGTTGAAGATATCGGCGCGAAGCTCGATGGAACTCCCCTCGCCAAGCCGGATGGCGTACTGCACCCCCAGATCAAAATCCTTCGACCACGGGAGCCTGTCGCTGTTGCGCGTAACGCCGGGATAGCGATCGATATTCCCCACGTATCCGTCGCCGTAGGATGTGCCGTCGCCATTCAGATCGGTGGTGCCGTGGAAGCCCGCGGTATCGGTGATGCCGAACTTCGTGGCGTCGGCAACGCGGTTGACCGACTGGCCGCTCTGCACCAGCGCCGCGAAGGTGATCGTCAGATCGCGGATCGGATAGTAATAGAGGATCGCGCTGATAACATGCGTCCTGTCGTTCACCGACGGCCCCCACTCCAACTCGTAATTGTTGGCGTCGGCCGCCTTGAAGTTGATATCCTCGGTGTTGTTATAGGAGCGGGAGAGCGTATACGAAACCCGGTAGCCGAACGGCGAATCCCCCTTCTCCCTGACGATATTGATCGAAGCCGCCGAGTACGATGCCTTCCCCGCCGACTCCGTCACAACGATGCTCTTGCTCCCCCCGCTCACAACCGCAACCGGCCGCGTGGCATCGGCCTGCGCCCGCGTGCGGACCACGACGTTCGCCGGATCGACCTGATACGGCGCTGGCGCGTTGAGATCGCGAAGGCGGAAGAGATCGCGCGATTCGGTGTGGATCAGATCGACATAGAAGAGTGTATTATCATCCACCTGATACTGATAGCCGAGCGAGAACTGATGCGTGTACGGGTTCTGGTAACCGTTGGGATTCAGAATGCGCCGCTCTCCGCTGGTGGCCGTCTGGCGCTCCCCCTGAAGCGTGGAGGAGACCGGCCCCTGAAGATAATTCACGCCGGTGGAGAGATCGGCCGTCACGTTCCCATCGTACACCACCTTGTCGATATCGGTGTTCGCCGGCAGAATTCCCTTGTCGATAAGCTCCCGGATTTGCTGCCGGTAGCCGGCCGATGTGGAGTTCTGCTGGAGCGCGTCGCTGTAGATGGCGTAGAGGATCTTGTCGTAGAACATCCCGTAGCCGCCGCGGATCACGCTCCGCTCATCCAGCTTGTAGTTGAAGCCGAGGCGCGGCGCGATGTTGTCGAGATCCCCCGTCGCGGCCCCTCCCACGCTGAGATTATCGTAGTCGTACCGAAGGCCCAGCGTAACGTTAAGATCGCTGCTCACCGAGAAGAGATCCTCCGCGTAGAGGCTGAACACATTCTGCCGCTTGCCGAACGATGCGGGACGAAGCTCCACGTTGTAGTCAAGGACGCGCGCGTCGTTCGGAATGTCGTGGATATCGAGCGCGGAGCCGCGGTTGGGCCCCGCGATCGCCCGCTCCTGATCGCCGGTAAACTGCACGGTGTAGTTGCCGTTCGGGTTGCCGCCGCCGCTGAGCGCGAAATCGGCCGAGAGAAGCTCGGCGCCGAACTTCAGGCGCTGATTATCGAGGTTGAAGGTGAACTTCTGCTGAAGATCGATCGTGTTCTCCACATCATCGAACACATAGCCGGGATGCCCGAGCGTCGCCAGCGGGAGCGCGGCGGACTCGAGCAGG
>JBDSJW010000342.1:0-17491 GCA_039917235.1 Kapaibacterium sp. (SeqCode)
GCTCCTCGCCGGCACCAACCCGACTCCATCCATCGATTACACCGTTTCGATTCCCAGCCTTGCGGCCGAGACGTTCTACGTCACCGCGACGCTTCACAACGTGATCCACGATACCACCACCTTCTACTTCCCGATCTGGGCGCCGGGTGCATATGATGTCGTGAATTTCGGTCGGTTCGTTCGCGACTTCTCGGCGGTGAATACCGATGGCTCCCCCATTACGATAGGCCATCCCGATTCCAATTCCTTCACCCTTTCCGGCGTGAAGAACGGCGATGTGAAGATCGTCTACAACGTTCACGACATCGGCCAGATCCCCAACTCCATGTGGTTCTGCCTTTCCGATATCCAGCCGAACCTCGCGTTCGCGGTGGGGGCGGCGCTCTTCGGCTATCCCTCCGGCGGCAAGGACGTTCCCTACACCGTCCGCTATAACCTCCCGACCGGATGGGATATCGCCATCGGCCTTGATCCGATGTCCGGCGGGAAGAACACCTACCGGGCGCGGGATTACGATGAGCTTATCGACGCGCCGCTCGATATGGGGAAGTTCCAGCGCTACGACTTCAAGGTGAACGGCAAGCCGCACGTGATCACCGTCCACTCCCCCACGCCTCTTAACGCCGCGACCGGGAAATCGATCGTGGATATGACGAAGAAGATCGTGGAGCAGGAGACGAAGTTCTTTGGCGATATGCCGTATGACCGCTACATCTTCCAGCATTATCTGGTGGAGCCGGGGCCGGGGGATAGTTTCTTTGGCGCGCTGGAGCACAGGAACAGCTCCACCTATCGGATGCCGTATGTGGAGGGGGAGGACCTGATTCAGGAGCTGGCGCCGGTGATTGCCCACGAATACTGGCATCTCTGGAGCCCGAAGCGGATGCACGTAAAGCAGCTTGGCCCGTTCGATTACCAGCATCCGCCAAGGACCGCATCGCTCTGGTTTGCCGAGGGGCTTACCGAGTACTACGCCAAGGTCTTCATGCTCCGCAACGGGATGGGCTCGCGCGAGCGATTCCTGGGGGAGACCAACGGCTACGTGGCGTCGTCGTACGGAAAGCCGCAGACCCGGTCGATGACCGAGTTAAGCATGCAGCTCCCCGATCTCCCCACGCAGGAGACGATTGGTCTGTACACCAAGGGGCCGATTCTCGGGATGCTTCTCGATATCGCCATCCGCCAGCGGACCCGCGGCAAAATGTCGCTGGATGATGTGATGCGGCGGTTCAACGATGACTACGGGAAGACCGGCCGGACATTTACGGATGAGGAGATCATCCCGGAGATGGAGAAGATCACCGGCGTGAAGCTGGACGATTTCTACACCAAGTATATCGCCGGGCACGAGCCACTTCCGTACGATGAATTCCTCCCCGCCATCGGGTTGAAGATAAGCTCGAAGGAAGTGAAGCGGCCGGTAGTGGGGGGGACATTTGAGAAAGAGGATAACGGGCTGCGGGTTGCCAGCGTGAGCGCGGGGGGAACGCTTGACTCCACCGGCCTGAAGGTGGGGGATGTGCTGGAGAAGATCGCGCTGGGGACCGACGGGCAGGGGCAGACGGTCGATCTGAAGGATGCCCCGCCTGATGTGCTGGATCAGGTGTTCGCGCAGGTTCCGGCATCGGTGCGGCTCTCATTTGTCGTGCGGAGAAATGGGGGGGAAGTCACCGTGCCGATAACGTATGCTCTGAACAACGTGACCATCCATCGTATGGAGGTGGATGATCACGCGCCGGCCGCCGCCGTGGCGGCGCGGAAGCAGATGCTGAATTTCTAACAGACCGTTGAATTCCTTCGGATGTTCAGACTGTTCAAGGACGATCAGCCGCACGGCGGCCGAATCTGAGCGACTGCGGCGTCCTCCCGGACGCCGCAGTGAGCGAATGATGAATGTCGGGGGAGGTTTGAAACGTCCCCGGACGCAGCGGATGACCTCCCTCAACAGTCTGCTGGCACGCGGGACCGATTGCCGGGAATCCACCCACGGGATTGCATTTGCCGCGAACTCTCCGCGCGGTAGATTCCCGGCATCGATCCTTCAGCAGGGATCACCAGGCCAACATCCATTTTATGGCTCTCCGGCATGCGTCTGCTATCACGGCCACTTATGGCTCTCGCCATGGCGGGGGGCCTCTCTCTCTCCGCTTTCCATCTCCCGTTGCACGCGGGGGAGAGCTTCCCCGCGATCGACTACTCCGTCTCGGTTCCCGATCCCGCGTCGAAGACATTCGAGGTGACGGCGACGCTCCATGGCGTTATCCGGGATACCACCACCTTCTACTTCCCGATCTGGGCCCCCGGCGCCTACGATATCGTCAACTTCGGCAAGTATGTCAGCGATTTCACGGCGGTTAATGCGGACGGATCGGCGCTGACGGTGGGGCATCCCGATTCGAACTCCTATACGCTTGCCGGCGCAAAAGCCGGCGATGTGAAGATCGCCTACAAGGTCCACTCCATCGGGCTTATTCCGAACTCGCTCTGGTTCGGCCTTGCGGATATCAGCCCCACCTCCGCCTTCGCGGTCGGCACGGCCCTCTTCGGCTATCCGTCGGGGGGGAAAAGTCTGCCGTACACGGTACACTACGAAGTCCCGGCCGGATGGGATATCGCCATCGGCCTTGACCCGCTCCCCGGCGGTTCCAGGAATACCTACCGCGCGCGCGATTACGATGAGCTGGTGGATGCGCCGCTGGATATGGGGAAGGTTCAGCGTTACGAGTTCATGGTCGGGGGGAAGCCGCATATCATCAACCTTCACTCCCCCGTGCCGTTCAACGATTCGCTTGGCAAGGTGCTGGTGGAGATGACGCGGCGGATCGTTGAGCAGGAGACGAAATTTTTCGGCGAGATGCCGTACGATCGCTATGTCTTCCAGCATTATCTGGTAACGCCGGTTCGTGGCGATCGCGATTTCGGCGCGCTTGAGCACCGGAACAGCTCCACCTATCGGATGCCCTACTCGGAGCAGAATGATATCGTCGCGGAGCTGGCGCCGGTGATCGCCCACGAGTTCTGGCATCTCTGGAGCCCGAAACGGATTCACGTGGCGCAGCTTGGACCGTTTGACTATCAACATCCGCCGCGGACCATCTCGCTCTGGTTTACCGAGGGGCTTACCGAGTACTACGCCAAGCTCTTTATGCTCCGGAGCGGCGTAATGGATAAGGATCGTTTCCTCAAGGAGGTGAACGATGAATATGTAAGCCCCACCTTCGGAAAAACCCCGCGCCTGGCAATCACCGATCTAAGCATGAAGCTCCCCGATCTTCCCCCGAGCGAGTCGGCAATGCTCTATACAAAGGGGTCGGTTCTGGGGATGTTCCTGGATCTTCTCATCCGCCAGCGGAGCAATGGAAAGGTCTCGCTTGATGATGTGATGCGGCGGTTCAACGAGGAGTACGGGAAGTCCGGCCGGACCTTCAACGACGTGGAGATCATCGGGCTGATGGAGACGTTCGCCGGCGTGAAGCTGGAGGATTTCTACAAGAAGTATATCGATGGGATCAACCCGATTCCCTACTCGGATTTCCTCCCGCAGCTTGGCATGAAGATCGTCTCCAAACGGATCCGGCGGCCGACCCTTGGCGCCGTCCTTCAGATGGTCGATAAGAAAGGGCTCCGCGTGGTCAGCGTGGTGCCGGGAGGAAGCCTCTACAACAGCGGCATCAAGGCGGGCGATATCCTGACCAAGCTCCATATAAGCTACAGCGGATATGGAGGGTACTGGGATCTGAAGGACTGGACGACTGCCAATATCGATCCTCTCTTCGCGGAGATCGCCACGGAACTGACTGTCGATCTTTCGGTGGATCGAGATGGGAATGCCGACACGAAGCGGGTGACGGTATCGCTGGGGATTTTCGATACCAACGAGATGGCGATCGATGAGGCGGCACCGCCGGCCGCGGTGGCGCTTCGGAAGCAGATGCTGAATTTCTAAAGAACTTCCCCCCGCGTTGGGGCAATTCATGAATTGCCCCAACAGAATTGCCCCAACGGAACCGCCGCCTCTACTTCGCCGATGCGTATGGCGCCGTGGAGCGGGAATTCAGAAAATGAAGGATGTCCCGTTACGCGAGTGGGATGGATCGCAGAACCAGCGGCCATCCTTCGTCGCGGCGATGCCGGCGTCCCGAAGCCCCTCAAGAATCGCGGTCACTTCCGCCTCCGAATATCGTGCATGGTTTAGATAGTCGAGATGCTCGATAATCATCGGAATCGTCCCGGAGCCGTTGTGGAGCGCCGCCACCGTCATCTCGTGTCATCATAATCAACCAGCACAAGCCAGTCCTGATCGCGGGCCCGGTGGAGGATTCCCAGAAGCCGCATATGGTGCGATACCAGGCGGACGGCGAGGAGCTGGTCCGGGGAGGCGCCGAGGTGTTCCGCCACATCAGCCGCGCCGCTTCCGGGCTTATCGAGGTAGCGATCGAAGATCTTCCGCATCATCTCGTTGCGCGGCGTAAATGAGCGGTCCAGCAGAAATATCCCGTCGGAGCCGCCGATGCTCCGCGCCCGCTCCTCATCGAAACCATAGGCCGCGTTCTTGAATGCCGTAAGGAGCGGCCCCGATTTCCAGACCCTCCCCTTCCGCGCCCGCCGCATAAAGCGTTCGGTCAGCGCCAGATGCAGCCCCCGCCCATCGCGCTCGAACGTCCGCGCCACGACAAACGGCGCGGAGGGGAGCATCGGCTCGATCGTTTCGAGGATATTCCTGGCTTCGGTGAGGGTCATGGGTTATTGCCGGCCATGATTCTCGGCGCATTGGCGGCAGATGCACGCCCGGTCGCGCGCGGCCTCCGGGACCAACCGCAGCAGATCCTCCGGGAAGGCCATCGTCGCGCACCAGCATGGCGTTTCCGACAGCGGGGAACTCTCCATCGCGCATCGGTTTTCGTTGCCGCAGATTGGGCAGATGGCGGGGTTGATTTCCTCATCAGACTGTTGAACAACGTCATCCGTGGCGTTGGCCTTCATCATTCGCTCAGATTCGGCCGCCTTGCGGCTGATCGTTGTTGAACAGTCTGAGCATCTGTAGTAATTCAACAGTCTGTCATGATTCATGGTATCCTCCGGGATATCTCTCTGGACTATATCGGCCATATCGTTCACCACCATCCAAGCAGTTTCCACCACGCCACGCCGATCGTCATCCAGATGATGATATTCACCACCGATGCTATCAGCCCTATCCGCCACCACGTCCCCTGGCTCACATAATGCGCTCCAAAATAGATCGGCGCGGGGGTGGTGCCGTAATGGGTGAGCGATGCGTTCAGGTTGGAAAGATAGGCAAGCGAGAGGACCGCGAGCCAGGGGGGAGCGCCGGCTCCAAGGATCACCAGCAGAAACGGAATGAACATTGCCGTGACGTGCGCCGTGATGCTGGCGAATCCGTAGTGGATGTAGAAGTAGATCAGCAGCAGGAGCGCCAGCGCCCACCACCAGTGCCAGCCGACCGTGAAACCGGCGGCGAAATCGGCGAACTTTTTTGTGATGCCATACTGTCCCAGCCTGTCCGCCATCTCCAGCAGCCCGCCGTACCAGACGAAGACATCCCACGCGCTCCGTTCCGCGAGGAGCTCGTTCCATGTTACCACGCCGGTAAGGAGAAGCACGCAGATGCCGAGAAGCGCCACCGCCGCGTAGTGGATGCCATGAATCCCGGTGGTGATCCAGAGCCCGGCCACCAGCAGGAAGACCATCAACATCAGTTTCTCGTTGCGGGAGATCGGCCCCATCTTCTCAATCTCCCTTGCCGCCAGGAGCGATGCCCCGGGCGTCCGTTTGATGGTTGGCGGGTAGATCTTATAGATGATGAGCGGGACCACCGCCAGTGAGACAAGTCCGGGGACAATGCCGCCGATAAGCCATCGGGTGTAGCTGAGATCGACATTGGTAACCTGGCGGGCGAACTTGGCGATCAGCGCGTTGGATGCCTGGCCGGTCAGGAAGATGGCGCAGATGATCACCTCGCACTGATAGATCAGGACCATCAGAAAGCTCCCGAGACGTCGAGCGGTGGGGCCGGGACGGGAATCATACGCCTCGGCAAGGCTGGTCGCGATGGGGAAGAGGATGCCGCCGCTCCGCGCGCCGTTTGATGGGATCACGGATGCCAGGAGCATATCGGTGCCGACCATGGCGTAGCCCAGGCCAAGCGATCGATGGCCGATTGCCTTGATAAAGAGGAAGGCTATTCTCCGCCCCAGCCCCGTCTTGACCATGCCGGCGGAGATAAAGAACGCCGCAAGCACAAGCCAGACGATCGGATCGGCATATCCCTTCAGCGCGGTTTCAATCGGGTTTGCGCCGCTCAGCGCCGATGCCGACACGCCGAGAAGCACCATTGCCCCACCGGAGATGGGTCGCGCGATGGAGCCGACGATGGTGGCGACGAAGATCGCGAGGAGACGCCATGCGGCCGGCTCAATCCCGGCCGGCACGGGGATAAGCGTTACCACAAGGCCGGAGAGGAGAACGATTCCCCAGCGGATCATCCTTCCGCGTCGCGAGAACTGATCGCCCGGCGTGGGGGGTGGAAGATCCTTCTCAGCCGTTTCTACCGTGAAATCCATGACAATCCCGGGGATGCGATGTGGCCGATGTGATAGCCCTTCCATGCTCCGATTGGCTCGGGATGCGTGGGCATCTTCAACTCTGTTCGCGCGAATATCGCAATTCCATGCAAACGATGGCGGTCCTCCCGAGCAAATCCCTCGGAATTCCCGATTGTCCGGACGCGCCACCGCCGGGATGCGGGCATTCGGGGCTACCCGCCTTAGGCATCGGATATCGGCTTGTATGCTCAGAAAAGCCCGTTTTTGTCAAAAAAAGCCACGTATTGTTACAAATACCCTTGTCCGTAATGAAAGTTTGATTTTGCCGGGGAGCAAGGAGTTTCTATATTTGCAGCTCACGACAGCCGCTGGCGGCATGTGCAGTGGTCCATCCGTGTCCAATTTTCCAGGTCCAGGTAAAATTTAGGGCAACGATCGTGCGTTATGGAGCGTTAGCTCCGCGTATGCGTGCGTTTGTTGCTGTGTTCGAGGCCATTCCGGCTGCGAGCGCCTTTCCGAATGGAAGTCCGGCAGTGTATGCACGGCTCTTCGGTTGATGGCGGCTCCCCGCGCATGGCTCATCGTCTGAGAAAGCCCTACTCGTTCATAATACTTATGAACTGCACCTGAGATCCCTCAATCTCGGGTGTCCTATAAACTCGAGGTTAGTACATATGATACTGCAAACCTATCGGTTGCCTTCGTTGGGCCGATCGATTCTACTGCTGGCAGTGCTGATCGCATCGGGACTTTTCGGTCTGACGCAGACTGCCTCTGCTCAGAAACGATATGTCTACTTCCCCACCTATGATGTGAGGGATGCGCACTTCCTGTCGATCGCCGGTTCCGGCATTGCGACCCTCGCCGGTCAGAACATCTACCTTACCCTTACATCCCCCGCAGCGGCCACCAGCCTCGAAATAGGCGTTTTCGATGGTGAGACCGGCGGCATGTGGGATGTGGGAACGGTTCCGCTTGAGTATACCCTGTTCGCTGATCCCACGGCTGATGGAACGGGAACCACGCAGGTCGGGACATGGCGCGGTGACGCGATGCCCGATAACGCCTGGTATGCCATGACGGTTACCAACTCATCGGCCGCGAGAAGCGCCGGTGGTGCATATTTCTATACCCTCCGCATTCGCAGCACCGATCCGACGGTGACAAGCTGGAGCAACTTCAAGGTTCGGACGGACGGATCGCTCACGCTGCGCGCTGGCCAGCCGTTTGCCATCAACGCGCCGCTGACCAGCCTTGCCACGGCACTGGTTGTCTATCCGCTCTACCCGGTCCTTGAGCCGACGAATTACGACGGAAGCTGGACCTTCTACCTCAACGCCTCGGCCCCGATCGCGAAGTTCGAGATGTGGGATGGCGATCTGGATTTCGGCTCGTGGGACTGCTACACGATGGACTCGGATGATCCTGACACTCCTGCCGACAGCCTTCCCGCATGGGCCACCGGCACGCCGGCTGTTCCCGAAGGCGTTGCACGCGGCTCGATGGCCTGCATCGATGGCGATACCGCCACCTCGGAGCCACCCGATGACGCACTTTCCCTTTTCTACCGTCGCTCGCCGAGCATCGTGTATGAAGTGATTGATCCGAACGGCAATTTCTATACGAACAACAACCCCTCGGGCAACCTTGAGTGGGAGCAGTTCCTGATCAGCACGGCGCCGGAAGACCGCAACAAGATGGATTATCATGCCGACAGCCTTCCTGCTGGTATCTATCAGGTGCATATCACCGGCATGGATATGCAGAACCTGGACGCATGGCGCTTCGGCAACAGTACCAACGTGCTTGCGATGACTCCGCTGGGCGTCGATTCCACCGGAACCCCGGTTGTTCCGCCGAGCCCCGCTCCGCAGGATACCGCGGTGATCACCGGCACGCTCTTCTATGACGGCAACAGCAACGGCGCCCAGGATGCCACCGATGAAGGCATCGATGTGGTAACCGTGAATCTGGCCGCCGACTATAACAATGATGGCGTTGTCGATAAGCGGTTCTCGACCGTTACCGATGATAACGGACACTACGTGTTCGCCAACCTGAAGAGCGGACGGTACACGATTACGATCGATCAGGCATCGCTTGGCTCCGATCTTACGCCGACCTACGATCCCGATGGCATTGCCACTCCGAACTCGGCTCTGATCGTCGTTGATGCAACGCATCAGCGTCCGGTTGCCAACTTCGGCTATCATCAGAATATCACCGGCTGCATCAACGGCCCTGATACGGTTGTCAACTGCACGTCCACCAGCTTCACGGTGACGACGAACCAGACGACCCCGACCTACAAGTGGACCATCACCGGCAGCGGCACGATCTCCGGATCGTCCACCAGCTCGACGGTTACGGTAAATGCCGCATGCAGCGCCGGCACCTACACGCTGAGCGTGACGATTACGAAGAACGGATCGAGCCGCACGATCAAGAAGACCGTTGTGGTTATCGTCCCGGGAACGGATTTCGTCCTCTTCGCTTACAACACCCTTTACTTCAAGGGTCGGTACTGCGATAACACCCGCGGATTTATCACCGGCAACGTCGGTGTGAACAACAAAGCCAGGACCAGCAGCTGCTCGGGCACGCAGCCGAACCTGACGCTCGGCGGCGGTTGCTCCACGCACTCGGTGTATGTCTCCGACGGAAGCAAGGTGATGGGCGATTATGTCGATCTGGGCGGTTCCAAGGTCAGCGTTTACGATCTCTACGCCAACCGCGCAACCGGCGCCTCGTCCACCGCGATCAAGCGTCACTCGTATGTCACGAGCCTTTCGCTTCCGATCATCGCTTCGACGAATCTCCCGATTGTCCCGAGCTTTACTTACGGCTGCAACAATGTCACGGTCTCCTCGACCACGACGCTTGCTCCCGGCAAGTACGGAACGATCACGGTTCGGGATTACGCCACGCTCAATCTGGCGGCCGGCATCTACAACATCAAGTCGTTGATCGCCGGACGTCATACGCATATCAATACGAACACGGCAACGAAGGTTCGTATCGCCTCGAAGCTCTACATTGATGATGATGGCTACGTTGGCCCGGCCAACTACGCTCTCTTCATCGTTCGTTCGGATGGTCTTTGCTCCAATGATGCCTCGGTTGCCTTTAACGAGCGCACGGAGTTCCATGGTCAGGTCTTCGCGCCGAACGGCTTGATCAACCTCGGCAAGGGAACCGATCTCTTCGGTCGCTTCTGGAGTGCTTCGATCACCAGCGATTACGATGTGAACGCTACCTATGCCAGCCCGGTTTCCGCGCTTAACCGCAACAACAACGACGGCTTCCAGAAGAAGCAGTTGGAGAACGGGGCTGTTACTGGTGAGACTCCTTCGATCTCGCTGATGCAGAACTACCCGAACCCGTTCAGGAGCACGACGACGATCGGCTTTAACCTGGCGGCAGCCGCTCCTGTGACCGTTACGATCATCGATGCAAACGGCCACTCGGTCAAGACGCTTCTCGATGCGGCCACGATGCAGCAGGGTGCGAACTCGGTTGCATGGGACGGCCACGGCGAGAACGGCGAGATTCTCCCGAGCGGCACGTACTTCTACCGTGTTGAGTGCGACGGTGTTACCGATACCAAGCCGCTCGTCCTGACGCGCGACTGATCCGGTATCAACGTCTGATGATTCTTACAGGAAGCCCCCGGTGTACGCCGGGGGCTTCCGTCGTTATGGGGAGGAGCCCATCGGATAATGATTTGATGATGCTCGATTCCCGAATGCCGTTTTTCATGCCGCCAGGCCACGTTTCTCCCAAATGCCATCATCCATCACCGCTGGATGAGCCCGCCGCTCCGTGATCTATCGGCCATCCCGCATTTGACATCCTCGCTTTTCCTCTCTATATTCATCCTTCGATATCCATCGGCGCGGCTCTGTCCAGTGCTCGTCAGGTGGCCCATTCTCAGGTTCCCAGTTTCTGCTTCAGGCTGATTCTTTCAGGATCGGCACTCACTCCCTTCCGCAGTTTCGTGCGTTTCGCGGATGTCCGAAGCCAATGTTCCCGCTTGTCCGGATGATTTATCGGGCAGGGAATTCCGTTCGCTTTTTCCTAACCGACATGTCAGTCAGGAGCAGTGGTGTGCTTTGATGCGACAGGCATGGCGCGTTGTTCATATCAACTGCACTTGAGACCCCTCTCCTGTGCCCTTTCTCATCTTGGAGGATAATGCATGGTCCAGCATGATTATCGACTGCCCGTAGCGGTACGCTCGATTCTGCTACTCGTGACGCTCATGATTTCCGGATTTGGCCTGTTGACGAGGGCCGCTTCCGGACAGACGCCCGCGACGTATGTCTGCTTTCCAACCTGTAGCGAGACCGACGGGCACTTCCTGTCGGTTGCCGGTGCGGGAATCTTCACGCTCGCCGGTGAAACCGTCTCCATCTCACTGACCGCTCCGGCCACCGCGTCGACGCTCGAAATCGGCGTCTTTGATGGCGAGACCGCCGGCATGTGGGATCAGGGGGCGAACATCCCGCTTGAGTTCTCTCTCTATGCCGATCCGACCGCCGACGGCAGCGGCACGTTCCAGGTGGGAACGTGGCGTGGCGATTCGATGGTCGATAACGGATGGTTCGGGATTATCGTGAACAACGTTCCCCAGGCACGCGGCGCCAGCGGCGGCTACTTCTATGTGATGAAGGTCCGCAGCACCAACGCCTCGGTGACCAGTTGGAGCAATTTCAAGATCCGCGCAAGCGGAACCATCGCGCTTCGCGCAGGACAGGCCTTCTCCGTTACCGCGCCGCTGACCAATCTGGCATCCGCGCAGGTGATCTACCCGGCCTGGCCCGCTCTGGAGCCGACGACATACGACGGAAGCTGGACCTTTTATCTCAATGTTCCGAACGCCACATCGCAGCTTGTGCTCTGGGATGGTGATATGGATTTCGGCTCGTGGGACTGCTCCAACAAGGATGTGGATGATCCCGATACGCCAGCCGATCTTCCGCCCTGGGCTGTTGGGTCATCGGCCGTGCCGGAGGGAATCGCCAGCAGTTCCAACATCTGCGCCACCGGCGACAGCGCGTCCGGCAATCCGACTGACGATGCGTCGTACCCGGGCTATCGCCGCTCGCCAAGCGTGGTGTATGAAGTGATCGACCCGTACGGCAACTTTTATGCGAACAACAACCCGTCAGGCAACCTGGAGTGGGAGCAGTTCCTGATAAGCACCGCTCCGTTCGACAGGACAAAGATGGATTATCATGCCGACAGCATTCCCGCCGGTATCTACCAGGTGCGGATGACCGGCATGGATATGCAGAATCTGAACGCCTGGCGCTTCGGCAGCCAGTCGCTCGGCGTAAACGCGATGATCGCGCTTGGTGTGGATGCCGCCGGCAGCCCCGTGCTTCCGCCATCGCCGCTTCCGCCCGATACCGCCGGCATCTCCGGCACGATCTATTATGACGGCAACAGCAACGGCATCCAGGATGCCACCGAGCTTGGTATCCCCGACGTAACGGTGATTCTGACCATCGATAACAATAACGATGGCACGGCCGACCAGACATATTCCACCGAGACCGACGATAACGGGCAGTTCCTCTTCGGCGGCCTGAAACTCGGACGCGCCAACGTCACCGTCAGCAGCGCGTCGATCGGCAACGATCAGACCACCACGGCCGATCCCGATGGCGTGGCAACTCCGAATGCGTGGGCCGTGACGCTGGACGCAACGCATCAGCATCCGTCGGGCAAGTTCGGCTATCATCAGAACCTTACCGGCTCGATCGCCGGGCCTGATACGGTGACCGGATCATCGGACTTCAACTACACGATCACGACCAACCAGACCGACGCAACGATCCTCTGGACCGTTACCGGCGCGGGCGTGATAAGCGGGCCGGCCAATGGCTCGACGGTCGATATCGTCACAAGCAACTTCGGCAGCTTCACGGTGAAGGCCACCGTTACCAAGAACGGATCAACGAGGACCTTCTCGAAGACGATTCTGGTCGCGGGGATCGATTTTGCCCTCTTTGCCTACGATAATCTCTACTTCAAGGGACGCTACACCGATGCAACGCGCGGCATTATCGACGGCAATGTGGGCGTGAACAACAGGGCAAGGAGCACCTGCTCAGGTTCGCAGCCGAACCTGACGCTCGGCGGTGGCTGCACGACGCACAATGTCTATGTGAACGATGAGTATCGCGTGATCGGCGATTATGTTGATCTGGGCGGCTCCAAGGTTAGCGTCTACGATCTCTATTCCAACCGGGCAACCGGTGCCACCTCCAGTGCCATCAAACGGCATCGGAATACCTCCACCTGCGTCACTTTCCCGATCATCAGCAGTTGCAGTCTGCCGGTGATCCCATGCTTTACCTACGGCTGCAACAACGTCACCGGTTCGCTCAATGGAACCATGACGCTTGCTCCCGGGAAGTATGGAACGGTGACGGTACGCGATGGCGGTACGCTGAACCTGGCGGCCGGCATCTACAACATCAAGTCGCTGATCGCCGGAAAGCATTCGCATATCAACACGAATGTTGCCTCGAAGGTCCGCATCGCATCGAAGCTCTCGATCGATGACGACAGCTACGTTGGCCCGTACGACGCGGCGCTCTTCCTGGTCCGCTCCGATGCCCTCTGCACAAACGATGCCTCGGTGGCGTTCAACGATCGGACGGAGTTCCACGGCCAGGTGTTCGCGCCGGATGGGAAGATCGATCTTGGAAAGGGGACCGATCTGTTCGGCCGTTTCTGGGGCGAGTCGATCACCAGCGATTACGATGTGAACGTTACCTATTTCAGCCCGGTGAACTCGCTTACCCACGGCAACAACGACGGCTTCCAGAAGAAGCATCTGAACAACGGATTGAATGCCATCACCGGCGAGCCTTCGCTCTCGCTGATGCAGAACTATCCGAACCCGTTCAAGAGCACGACGACCATCGGCTTCAACCTGGCGGCGGGCGCTCCGGTGACGGTGAAGATCATCGATGCCTCCGGGCGTGAGATCCGCACCCTCCTCGATGCCGCTCCGATGCAGCAGGGGGCGAACTCGGTGGCATGGGATGGTCATGGCGAGAATGGCGAGATCCTTCCCGGCGGCACCTATTTCTACCGCGTGGAGAGCGATGGCGTGATCGATACCAAGCCGCTCGTGCTGGTGCGCGATTAACGGATATCGTTTCGCGTGGATGTGATGGACAGATCAGGAAGCCTCCGGCCAGTGCCGGGGGTTTCCGTCGTTATCAGGCTATTGTTGTTGGAGTGGCTGGGGCTCCGGGGAAATTCAGGATCGGACGATGCCCGCGGAGCTGTTGCTATTTTCCCGTCGTGATCTCCCCAAGCATCCGCGTTGCCATCTCCCGCACCAGTCGCGATCCGTCGAGCGCCTCCCTATCCTTCAGCCCGTTTCTGATATCGACCTGCGATGGCCCCGGTAGCGTTGCATAGAGCTTCCGCAGTTCCAGCATCGCATCGATCCGTCCGGCAACGTCCGGCTCCGACGCAAGCTGATGGAGGAGCATGTCGGGGGGCCGCTGGTGTTGCACACGGAACGGCAGATGCCCGCCATCGTCAATCCTGACCGAGAGGAGCGTGGTATCGATGGTGAACGCCACTTCGGTCCGTCCGCCATTTGCCCGCACCCTCCGGCTCTCCCGTCCGTTGGCGGTCTCCACGGCCACCTGAATCGCCCCATCCCATTCCCCATCGATCTCCACCACCAGCCTGCCGTTGCTCACCGCGTGGCGCGCCGTCAGCGCGGGAACGCCGGGCTGTTCCACCCATCGCTGGAAGAAGCCGGAGAGATCACGACCGCTTGTCTCCTCCATCGCCTTGCGGAGATCGTAGCTGGTGACATTCCCCCCCGCGCCGTTTCTCGTATAGCGACGGATTCCCTCCCAGAATGCATCCTCCCCCAGCTCGTAGCGGAGAAGGTGGAGCACCAGCGCCCCCTTGTTGTAGGGGATAAGCCCGTTCGCCTCCTCGGGAGTCTGCCAGCCGGTGAAGATCAGCGGCCGGTCCTTTCCCGCCTCCCGCGCCCGTTCGTAGCGGAGCCGCGCCAGCGTGATATCGCGATCGTATTCATCGGCTCCCCATCGGAACTCCTTGAACGTCCCCTCCATGAAGGTGGCAAATCCCTCGTTCAGCCAGATCTCCGACCAGCTTCGGCAGGTGATCAGATTTCCCCACCACTGATGCGCCAGCTCGTGAACAAATATCCAGTCCTCACGCGGCGCGGCGAGGAGATCGGTTCCATATCCCGCGCCGATCGTGGAGAATCCGGCAAGCTCCTGCGCCACATCGGCCTTCACCAGCGCCTGCCCGTAGAGCCCCTCCGGCAGATTGGTCCCGGAGCGCCTCTCGAAGTACCGGAATGCCTCGGTCGTGAGCGCCAGAATCATCCCGGCCTCCTCGCTGCTGGCGGCCCCCAGAAGCCTGAGCCCCTTGCCATCCACGGTGATCGTGGTATCGGCGAGCTTCCCCGCGGCGAAGCCAAAGAGATAGGGGGAGTGGGGGTGATCGAGTATCCACGTTGTTCTGGCAAGACCTCCCGGGAGCATTTCGGCGCCGGTTCCGCGACCGTTCGCGATGGCCCTGAGCCTTTTCGGCAGCGTCAGCCCAAGTGAGAGCGTGGCCTTGTCGGCGGGATCGTCCTTGCAGACCAGCCAGTGGTGGGTGTGGAAGGTGGTGTAGATAAGATCGGGGGAGAGGGTGATTCCCTTCTTCGGCGATCCCGAGTAGCGTATCCGTATGGCGATCTTCTCCCGTCGCGCCGCGTCGCGCGTCAGCCATACCTTCAGCCGTCCCCCCGAAAGCTCATGGCGGCAGGGGAGGAGTCGTGGCGATCCCTTGCGCTCTTCCTCCCGGCGGCGTTCCTCTTCGCCGTGGCGCTCCTTATGATCGGCATCCTTCCGTTCTTCCTGATCCTCCTCCACCTCCCGCTCCTCCTCAAACGTCCCGTCGATGCGCAGCTCCTCCGCGTCCAGTTCCACGAACCTCAGGTCATCGATGGTGCTCTCCAGCTCGATCGTCACATCGCCGGTAATCGTTCCCTTGCGGGGATCGGCCTGGATGATGGCGTCGTAGTGGAGGACGTCGTAGCCGCGGTCATCGGCCGGCTGGGCGGCTGCGTGATAGGCGCCGGCAAGGAGGAGCATGGATGTGGCGGAGAGAGCGGCAAGCGTCCCGCCATGATGATGCTTTCGGTACTGCACGTGGGAACCGGGTTGATGAACGTATCGGGGAAGGAGATCGGGGAAGGGGCTCAGCGCTTCCGTTTTTCCAGGCGGGCTGGCGCGGGCGCGTCGCTTTCGGTCTTCGCTTTCTGCAACGCGCCAAGGCCAACGCCCGCCGCGCGAGCCTGGATCATGGCGGCCCGGCGGCTGATGTAGGATGTGGGGCTGGCCGGGTTCCAGACGCGCGGGTTCGGGAGGACGGAGGCGAGCAGCGCCGCCTGATGCGCGTTAAGCTGCGACGCCGAGATGCCGAAATATTTCTGCGATGCCGCCTCGACGCCATAGACGCCATCGCCCCACTCGATCACATTGATATAGATCTCCAGAATGCGGCGCTTGCTCCAGATGAACTCCATCAGATACGTGAAGTAGATCTCCAGCCCTTTCCTGACGTAATTCCGTCCCTGCCAGAGAAAGACATTCCGCGCGCACTGCATGGTGATGGTGCTGGCGCCGTAGAGTTTCTTGCCGTTGGAACGCTCGTTCCGCTTCTGCGCCGCGTCCACCGCCTTCCAGTCGATCCCGTTATGAGTAAAGAACCGTCCATCCTCCGCCGCGATCACCGAACGGAGAAGCGCCGGGGAGACATCATCGATGCTGATCCATTTCTTGTTGATGCCGACAAGGTTGATGCCGGCCACCCCTTCCAGCGGGCGTATCAGCATCAGCGGCGTCAGTGGCGGATCGATGACACGGTAAACCACCACCAGCGCTATCGAGGCGAGAAAGAAGAAGGCGACAAGCCGTACGGCCCATCTGAATAAGCGTCCGATCATGGTACGTGCAATGGCTCCATCCGATGGAAGCGCGCCACGCCGGCGGCCTCCCGATCCGCTCTTCGCGCGTGGCCGGGGCGTGGTTCCACCATTCCCCCCCGCGCGCGATCCCGTTCCGCTCCCGGCGCCGGTAGCTTCATCATGCTGGTCAATCAGTCCAAGCTGCTCCGCGACTGCGCGGCGGCCACGGGAGTTCTTCCCCATCGTTCGATTCTCGAATTGTGTCGGAGAGAGCAAAGGTAGCGAGAGTTCGGCGGCGGGAAAAGAAGTTAGTGATGGGGAAGGGGTGATGCTTTGCGCGGCAAACCGTCGATCTTCCGGAAACCGTTTACCGGCGATGCCCTTTCGGCAGGAACATCACGATGCTCTGCGATACCATCAGCGCCGTCAGGAAGAAGAAGATGATCTCCTCGATCGGCAGCGGGCCAACCTTCACGCCGGTGATCTGCGCCGGATCGAAATACCAGACCCCATCCCGCACCGCGAACGAATCGGCAATGGAATAATAGGTCCCGACGATCAGCGGAGGGATCAGGACAGCCTTCATATTGCGGAGATATGCCCGCCACGCCACTCCCCACTGAATCGCGATCACCGGGAGCATCCAGGCCAGGACATGGAAGAGATAGTTCGTCGATGACCTCATTCTCCCCTCCCCGCGGTGTCCGGTCGTGGGAGGAAGTGTATGGTCACCAGCCCGACCACGATCGTCTCCAGAACGAAGAAGAGTATCTCCTCAACCGGCAGATTCCCGATGCGGAAGAGAATGCGGGAGTTATCGAACTCCCAGATCCTTCTCCCGACCGCCCAGCTATCCCAGGGAAATGTGAAGAGGAGGACGATGCCGCAGACAGCCGCTATCCAGCGGACATGGACGCGGGTAAGCCGCTTCCGCCCCAGCCAGAGGAGCAGCAGAATC
>JBDSJW010000343.1:0-9340 GCA_039917235.1 Kapaibacterium sp. (SeqCode)
GCTCCGATCGAACCCCGAGGCCTTCAGCGCCACGTAGGTCATCTCGTCGATCGGGCTGGAGACAACGATGATCAGACAGTCAGGAGACAGCGCAACAAGCTGGCGTGTGACACCTTTAACCACCTCGGCGTTCTTGACCAGGATATCCACATGGCTCATTCCCGGGCGGCGGGCCATTCCCGCGGTGATCACCACCACATCGGAGCCGGCGGTTGCCTGATAGCTGGTTGTGCCGATAATCCGGCTGTCGCTGCGGACCAGCGGCGCGGATTCGTAGATATCGAGCGCCTTCCCCTGCGCCATGCCGTCGAGAACATCCACGATGACGACTTCGCGCACCAACTCCAGATTGAAGAGCCGCTGGGCTGTCACCGCGCCCACATTTCCGGCACCAACGATAGTAATCTTCATGAAGCCCCGTCAGGTTATGCTGTATAACGAAACCGCGAAAGTACGAATTCCGGGAAAACGCCCCCGGAAATTCTGCCGGAAAATCACCGCAAAAAAAAAGCCGCTCTCCGATATGGAGAGCGGCAGCAGAAAATTTCCGGCAAACGGAGCCCGATTACTCCGCGACGGGAGCAGCCACGACCTCGGCCACGGAATAAACGCTGACAGCCTTCCGGTCCCGTCCCTTCCGCTCGAACGTGACCTTGCCGTCGATCAACGCGAAGAGCGTATCGTCCGATCCGATCCCCACATTCGCCCCCGGATGGAACTTCGTTCCACGCTGGCGGACAAGGATGTTGCCGGCGCGAACCACCTGCCCGCCGAAGCGCTTTACACCAAGATATTGGGGGTTCGAATCGCGACCATTTCGCGTTGAACCTCCACCTTTTTTATGTGCCATGATGCTCTCCTGAGAATTGTTAAGCGTTCCGAGTTGCCCGAAAAACCGGGCAGGGCCAGCGCCATGTTCGAATCGGTCTGCCGGGGGCCGGAGGTCGCGATCAACGCGCCCTTATCCCTTCCCCGAACTTCCAGAGTCGAAAATCAGGCGATTCCCGTGATCTGAATCTTCGTGTACTGCTGACGGTGGCCGTTCAGTTTCTGATAGCCCTTGCGGCGCTTCTTGTGGAAGACAAGCACCGTGGCGTTGCGGCCATGCTCGATCACCTTCGCGGAGACCTTCCCACCAATCGTGAGCTTGCCATCGTTGATAGTGAGAACCTGATCGAACTCCAGGTTGGAATCCACATCGCTCTGTAGCCGGTCCACGACGATTGTATCGTCCTGCTTGACACGGTACTGAGCACCCGCGATAGTTACTATTGCCTGCATGATCTTGGCCTGCTGATCTACTCTGTTGGGAATACTATTTTCAAAAGGATCACAAAGATAGGGCGCGGCGGTTTTCTCTCCAAGTAGAAAAACGTATCACTGATGCCGCCGGGGCGAACCAGCGAAGAGGGAAATGCTAACTTCCGCGATTCGCCCGCGGAGCCGCAACGCCCCGCGGGTGGCATGATATTCCTTTGGCCTGCCAGTATTATGACCGATAGAGAAACATTGCTCCAGGGCTTCGAGCGCCAGACGGCACGGCTCGACAGGAGAATCGAACGGCTGCGCGAACAGAGCCGACGCTATTCGTGGGGACGACTGGCGATTCTCCTGGCGGGGATCGCAGTGGATTTCGCGGCCTTCAGATTCGGCGGGGAAATGGCCGGATGGATCACCGCCGGAATCATCATCGCGATCTTTATCGTGGTGGCGCGACTTCACAGAAACCTGGAGCTGGGGATCGCCAGGGGGATTCTCTGGCGCGATATCAAGGGCTCCCATATCGCCAGAATGCGGCTGGACTGGGAACATATTCCCGAAGCCTCCCAGCAGGAAGGCGACCCCGATCACCCGTTTGAATCGGATCTGGATCTGACCGGCCATCGCTCCCTCCACCGACTTCTGGATACCGCCGTTACCCGCGAGGGGAGCAACCGCCTCCGCTCCTGGCTCCTCGATCCCCAGCCCGATCCCGAGGAATCGCTGCGACGGCAACATCTGGTCCGGGAGCTTGCGCCGCTCACCTCCTTCCGCGATCGCCTGGCGCTGCTGACCAGGCTCTCCTCGAAAAAAGCGCACGAGCAGTGGGAGGCGGGGGAAATCGTTGAATGGCTCCGCGAAGCGCCATCCGCCACATCGCTCCGAACCGCGATGATCGTCGCCAGCATCCTTGCGGCAATCACCATCCCGCTGCTGATTATCTGCCTGATCAATAATCTCCCCGCCTGGTGGGGAATCCCGTTCGGCGCCTACGCGCTGATCCTGATCTCGCGACGGCATATCACCAAGGAAACGATGGAGGATGCGCTGACGATGGAGCTGGCGCTCTCGAAATTTGGCGCGGCGTTCCGCCATCTGGAGAACTATAACTACCGGGATAACAACCATCTAAAGGCGCTCTGCGCCCCCTTCCTCGATTCCGAAAACCGCCCGTCGCGGCACCTCCAGCGGATTTCCAGGGTGGCATCCGGCGCCACGTTTCAGAGCAATCCCCTCCTCTGGATTCTGGTCAACTCCATCATCCCGCTCAACCTCTATCTGGCCTACAGGCTCGCCACGCTCAGGCACACCGTCGGTGAACTCCTTCCGGTCTGGCTGGATAGATGGTTCGAGCTGGAGACGCTGAACTCCCTGGCGACGTATGCCTATCTCACCCCCGAGACATCGTTCCCCGAGCTGATCCCCGAGGGGGAGGGGGACGCGATTTTCGATGCCGTCGGGCTGGGACATCCGCTGATAGCGGCGGAACGGAAATCGCGGAACGATTTCGCGATCGGCACGGCGGGGGAGATCACGCTGATCACCGGATCGAACATGGCGGGAAAGAGCACGTTTCTCAGAACGCTCGGCATCAACCTCCGCCTTGCGTTCGCCGGAGCGCCGGTGGATGCTACGTCGCTCAGGACCGTGCCGTTCAGAATCTTCACAAGCATCAGAATCAACGATTCGCTTTCCGACGGGTTCTCCTTCTTCTATGCCGAGGTGCGCCGTCTGCGGATGCTGCTGGATGAGCTTGAACGCCCTTATCCTTTTCCTCTTCTCTTCCTGGTGGATGAGATTTTCCGTGGGACCAACAACCGCGAGCGGCTGATCGGCAGCAGCGCCTATATCCGCGCGCTGGCCGGACATCATGGCGCCGGAGCAATCGCCACGCACGATCTTGAACTGGTCCACCTGGCGGATGAAATCCCGTCGATCACCAACCGGCATTTCCGCGAGGAGGTTCTCGACGGGAGGATGGTGTTCGATTACAAGCTCCGCTCCGGCCCCTGCCCCACCACCAACGCGCTCAGAATCATGCGGATTGCCGGCCTCCCCGTCGAGATCCCCGAGGAGCCGGCGTAAGACCCGGCCGGGCCGTATCTTGCCGGACGGCGACGATCGGGCGGCCGCCGGTTTCAGGGCAGAACGCCCATCGCCCGGATATATCATAACGTGAATCACAATGTCGTTTCTTCCCTTCGTCATACTCGCTTCCAGTTCCCCGCGCCGCCAGCAGCTTATGCGGCAGATGGGGGCGGAGTTTATCGTAATCAGGCCGGACGCCGACGAAACGACCCTTGAAGGGGAATCGCCGGAAGCGCTGGTGGAACGCCTTTCGCTGGAGAAGGCGCTTGCCATCACCCACGACCGCGATGCCGGCGTTATCCTCGGCTCCGATACGGTTGTTGTGCTGGATGGTGAAATCCTCTGCAAACCGACATCGCCGGAGGATGCGCAACGAATGCTCCGCCAGCTCAGCGGAAAAACCCACACGGTCTTCACCGGCTTTGCGCTGGTTGATATCGTCTCAGGCGTCAACCACATGGATCACGAGCGGACCGATGTGACGTTCAGGGAGCTGGAGGATGAGGAGATCGTGAAGTATGTGGAAACCGGATCGCCGCTCGACAAGGCGGGAGCATACGGGATTCAGGATGATTTCGGAGCGGTGTTTATCGAGCGGATCGTGGGGGATTACTATACGGTGGTCGGTCTGCCGCTGACGAAAGTCTATCTGGCGCTCCGCGCGCTGGCGGCGTCATCGTCATTGTCATCGTCGGGGGACGTTTCAAACGTCCCCTAACAAGTCTCTCAGCGGAGGAAGTTGCGTCCCAGATAGAACTGCACGCCGGCCAGCCCGCGCGCGCCGGTGTACTTCGGATCGGTATCGGAGCCATCGAAATTGAAGACATCATACTGTCCCTGTAGTTCGAATCCGATGTTATCGCTGAGAAAGACCTCGAAGCCGACCCCGGTCAGCACTCCCATGCTGAAACGGGTAAGGCTCCAGACGCGATCGGTTCCCCCCTCGGTGACGATGCGCGAGACGGAGCGGATGGTCCCGTGCGGCGTCAGATGAAAAAAGATATCGTAGTCGCGCGTTCCAAACGCCAGCTCCGGCCCGGCTCCAAGCGAGATAAACGTCACCGTCTGCCCGCCGTTGAACCCGGGATACACCTGATTGAGAAGCTGCGCGCGATCCACATTAAACTGTCCGCGAATCAGAAGAATATCGGTGATGTTGAATTTGCCGTTCGCCCCCACCGACGTTCCCCATTCCCCCTTCCCGCCACCGGGGGAGACGGCGGTTTCCCCGAGCCAGAAGGAGAAGTTCGATTGCGCGCTCGCCGGAATCGCGCAGAGCAGGAGAGACACAAGGAGCAGGGAGAAGCGGAAGCTGTTCATGGGAGATCTGTTAGCTGAATATTCCTGACGGAAAGGCCGCCGGCACATCGTTCGGCGTCAAGCGCGCAATTGCTCCACGCCGAACGTTCCAGGCAACGTCGCGATGCCGGAAGTTACGCTCTCGTGAACGATCCCGCGGCATCGAAACGCCGGGATATCGCGCGACCGCGACCGGGCAGCGTCCATAACGGCAAACGCCGCGCCAGATGAGCCCACTGAACGGACCGCGGGCACCTTCGGCGGCGCGATGGTGTTTGTCAGACGGTTATCGGCTGGCGTGCGGCTGATCCTCCTTGAACAGTCTGCTATGTGGGAGGCCGGAACAGCAGCCGGGACAACGGCCGCCGGAACTATCGTTTATGATGGAGGTTTATGCGGATTACGGTGATAGGTTCGGGATTTGGCGGGCTTGCGGCCGCGGTGCGACTTCAGACGATGGGGCACGAGGTGACGATCGTGGAGAAGCGGGACGCGCTGGGCGGACGCGCCTATGTCTATCGCCAGGATGGATTTACGTTCGATGGCGGCCCCACCGTGATCACCGCCCCGTGGCTGATCGAGGAGCTTTTCAGCGAGGCCGGCCGGAATCCCGCCGATTATATCTGCATGGTCCCGGTCGATCCGTTCTATAAAATCTTCTTCGAGGATGGCGCCTCCTTCCATTACAACGCCGATCGCGAAAGCATGCTCCGCGAGATCGCGAAGTTCAACCCCGCCGATGCCGATGGCTACCTCCGCTTTCTGGAGAAGACCGAGGATATCTTCAAAACCGGTTTCGGGCTGATTGCCTCCCCCTTCCTCACGCTCGGCTCCATGCTGAAAGTCCTCCCCGATCTTATCCGCCTCCGCGCCGATAAATCGGTCTACAGCTACGTCAGCCGCCACATCTCCGACGAACGGCTCCGCCGCGTCTTCAGCTTTCATCCGCTGCTGGTCGGCGGAAATCCGTTTCAGACCACATCGATCTATACGCTGATCCTCTTCCTCGAAAAGAAATGGGGCGTCTGGTTTGCGATGGGAGGAACCGGGGCGGTGGTTGATGCGCTCGGCCGGCTGTTCCGGGAACTGGGGGGAACGATTCTTCTGGAGAGGGAGGTTGATGAGATTCTGATCGATGATTCCAAGCGGCGCGCCACCGGCGTCCGGCTGCGCGATGGCGCGGTGATCGCGGCGGAAAGCGTGGTCTGCAACGGCGATGTGGCCCACGCCTACATCAACCTTCTCCCATCCCGCTACCGGCGCAAATACACCAACGCCCGCATCGCGTCGATGAACTACTCGATGTCCCTCTTTGTCCTCTATTTCGGCACCGATCGGCGGTACGAGGAGATCCCGCATCACAGCATCATCCTCGGCAAACGGTACAGGGAACTGCTGGAGGATATCTTCGATAACAAGCATCTCTCCGACGATTTCTCCCTCTATCTCCATCGTCCCACCGCCACCGACCGCTCGCTTGCCCCCGACGGCTGCGATGCGTTCTACGTCCTCTCCCCCGTCCCCCATCTCGGCTCCGGCACCAACTGGCGCGCGACCGCCCCCCGTTATCGCGACGCGATCGTGAAGTATCTGGAGGAGCGCTACATGCCCGATCTTTCGAAGCATATCGTGACCGAGCATATGATCGATCCGCTGCATTTTCAGGATACGCTCAACAGCTATCTCGGCAGCGCCTTTTCCGTTGCGCCGATCCTTACGCAATCCGCCTGGTTCCGCCCTCATAATCGATCGGAGGAGATCGATAATCTCTATTTCGTCGGTGCGGGAACGCATCCGGGGGCGGGGATGCCGGGGGTGATTTCATCGGCGAAAATCGCGGCCGGGCTGATCGGCGTGGCTTAGTGGCCGGCGTATATTAGCGCTCAACATTTTCAGGAGAACACACCATGGCGGAGACCATTTTCTCGAAGATCATCAGGAAGGAGATCCCGGCCGATATCGTCTACGAGGATGACCGGATGCTCGCCTTCCGAGATATCACCCCGCAGGCCCCCACGCATATCCTCATCATCCCAAAGGAGGAGATAGCAACGGCGAACGATATCACCCCGGCGCATGATGAGCTGGTCGGCGCGATGGTACGGACGGCGGCGGCGATTGCTGAACGGGAGGGGATTGCGGAGGATGGCTACAGGCTGGTGATCAACTGCAACGCGCATGGCGGGCAGGCGGTATATTATCTTCATCTCCACCTGCTGGGGGGACGTCCAATGACCTGGCCGCCGGGTTAGGATGCTGCTGTCGCGGAACGCTGTCGGGGGACGTTTCAAATGTCCCCCGACAACATCCCCCGATGGTAAACAAAAACCGCCCCGCACGCTTACGCGCGCCGGGCGGTTTGACAGAAATCTGCTGGAATATCCCGCGACAGCCTATGGCTTCTTCGGCTGGGTCGGCGGAGTGGCCTTATCGGCGGGAACCTTCGTGGTCTGCACCTCAACTGGCTTTCCCTGCACCGGGGCGTTGCTGCCACCGGCTGGAATCTGGCCTGGAGCGCCCGGAGTTCCCCCCTGCGGCGGAACCGTTGCCGCCGGAGGAGCCGCATTGGCCCCCTGCGTCACCGGACCCTTGGTGGCGCCGGCGCTTCCGGAGCTGACAAAGAGGTTGGAGAGGACGCAGAGCATCGCAAGCCCGCCACCCACCCACGTGGTCCCCTTGGCAAGGAAATCAAGCGTGCGCCGCGATCCGAATGTGGAACCGAGCGATGCTCCGATATTACCGAATGTTCCCCCCACGCCGCCGCTCTTGCTCGGCTGGAGAAGAATCATGACGATCAGAAGGACCGATAAAATCAGTGCGACAGCGACAATCACCAAAAACATGACAGGCCTGATATAATTGAAGGTATTATAGGCAATTGAAAGGCCGTCAAGTTACGGAAGAGGAAGAACCTGACAAAGCCCATCAGTTGCGGGAAGATGTAACGACGCTCCCCTCCCCGGGTTGCCGTTCCCTCCACCCTGATGTAGATTGCCCCATCCTGACCGAGAGATGAGGAGCGGGGATGACGATCAAGATGCGACTGACGCTTCTGTTCGCCGGGGTGATCGCCATCATCCTCCTCTTCACGCTTTACAGAGATGTTGCCTACGCCGGCCTGACGCTGATGAATGTGCCGTTCGCGCTGGTTGGAGTTGTAGCCGCGCTGATGATCCGCGGCTACAACTTCAACGTTTCCGCCGGCATCGGATTTGTCTCGCTCTTCGGCGTGGCGGTGATGTCCGGCGTGCTGTTGGCATCGCGGATCAACCAGCTTCGGGAGGATGACGGGATCGGCCTGGTGGAAGCGGTGCGGAAGGGAGCGGCAATCCAGCTCCGACCGATTCTGATGATGATGCTTGTGGCGCTGCTCGGCCTTATCCCGGCGGCGCGCGCATCGGGCATCGGCTCCGATGTGCAGCGTCCACTTGCAACGGTGATCGTGGGGGGACTCTGCTCCTCGCTTATCCTTACGCTCCTGGCGCTCTATATACTTGTTGAACGGCGCAGAGAACGGAAGAGATCAGCAAGGGAGAAGAAGAAAATCTCCGCGGAAGATAAAGAGCCGATTGGTGATCCGGTGGAAGATGAGGAGTTGATGGAAAACGATTCCGCGTCGGTCGTCTGAAAAAAGATTGTGACAACACGATGCGCGATACGAAAGTCCGAACCGGGTTGATTTCCTCGCGGCAACGGCAGCCAATTTAAAATTGTTTCGCCATAAAATATTCCGAATTAAATTTCCAAAATAATAAATGACACGCCGACGGGGTACACAATGATGTACTCCCACGGGGTTATTATTCATCATATTTTTTCCCGGTCAAATCGTCCGTTCTCCTTCAATGGAATTCGGCGTGACCGGCCCCATGTATTCATGATCTGGCACGCGCGAACATCTTTCCGGCTGGAGGAAATGGACATATATCCAACTGGAGGGATTTATGACCACACGATGTACCTTTATCGCTCGCGCACTTGGGCTGCTGGCCCTGCTGGCCGTTCTCTTCCTGGCGCCCGCCACCGGCAGCGCTCAGTCTGTTGACTGCGTCAACGGCTGCGACCATTTCACCGTCAGAGTCGGACGGCTTGCCTGCGATCTGACGCTCTGCTATCAGTTTTCACCGGACGGACCAACCTTCTGTGTAAACCTGGCCCCCGGCAGCACCACAAAAATTCCATGCACAGGTTATCAGGCATGGGTTAATACGTGCAGCGGCCCGTATTATCTGATACCATCCACATCCGCCTCGCTTTGCAGCCGGGTTCTCAAATTCGCCGCCGGCTGCTGCGGACAGATCTGCAATGGTCCAAGCGTGGATCACTGTACGGCTCTGGATATTACGCCGGCCCCATGCTCATCGGATGGCTGCCCATAATCAGCAACGGATAATATTATTCAGACGAAGGGGACGGTCGAATTATCGATCGTCCCCTTGCTGGTGTAAAATCTTTCGAACATATGTTTTCGACGCGGCCATCTGTTTGGCAATCATATGCCTGGCGCACATTGGGCTATTTTGTTATTGGTTCCTGGCTTGTTACCATTGAATTTTGAAAATAATGAATAACGCGCCGACGGGGTACACAATGATGTACTCCCACGGGATTATTATTCATCATATTTTTTCCCGGTCAAATCGTCCGTCTCCTTCAATGGAATTCGGCGTGATCGGTCGCATATTTTTATGAG
>JBDSJW010000344.1:0-3940 GCA_039917235.1 Kapaibacterium sp. (SeqCode)
CGGAGCAGCCCGCCACCGCGGCAAAAGCCATTCCCGATACCGGCGTGGCGGAGAAGATCGTGATCAAGACGCCGGAGGGGACGCGGCCGGTGGAGTTCCATATCGGGAAGAATGAGACCAAGATCGAGTCGGTATCGGCGGGGCTGCTGCTGCGCGGGGTGCTGCGCGATGACGGCAAGCGCAAATACGAGCGGGAGGGAGGGAGTGCGATCGCCGAGGTGAAAAGCGAGGGATCGCATTTCAAACTGCGGACCACCGACGGAAAACTTCTCTGGAAGATCAAGGACGATGGCGCCAAGATCAAAATCAGCAACAACGAGGAGAACGCCAACCCCTACGAGCTGAAGCGCGGCGACGAGGAGATCAGCGTGCGGGAGAATGGAACCGAGATCGGCAAGGTGAAGTTCTACACGGATCGTGGGAAAGTAAAGGTGAAGGATGCCGCCGGCAAGGAGCTCTACGAAAGCAACAGCGAGCGACAGAGCACGATGTTCGGGGTGATGCTGATGGCGCGCATCCCGGAAACCGAGCGGTATATCATCATGGCGGAGCTGGCGTCGCGGGGATTATGATCCTGTATTACGCCATCGGCGGCGGGCTTGGGCATCTGACACGCGCACGCGCGCTCCTCCATACGCTCCGTCGAGGGGAGCGGGCGACGATTGTGACGGCATCCCGGTTCGCGAAGATCCCTGACGTGGCGGGGGACGCGGAGATCATCATGGCGCCGCCGGAGCTTGGAGAGGATCGGGAAGGGGCCGGCATCTGGCTGAACGATATCATCACCGGAATCGGGCCGGAGGAGATCTTCATCGACACATTTCCCGCCGGAATTCTGGGAGAGCTGCGCGGCATGAAATTCCCCTCCGCCACGCGATTACATCATGTGGCCCGGCTTCTCCGCTGGGATCGTTATCTCCCCATTATCTCCGGCGATGCTCCCCATTATTCCACCACATTCCGCGCGGAGCCGCTGACCGAACCGCATGCGGCATGGCTTGCAGGCCATTCGGAAGAGATGGTCGATCTGACGTTGAACGATCCCCCCACGCCTCACGATCCCGAACAAATCCTCCGCACGGCTCTTCCGGCATGGAACGGGGAGCGTCCGCTCTGGCTTGTGATCCATTCCGAGCCGATCGCCGAGCTGCTGGAGCTGATCGGCTACGCCCGCGAGCTGGCCGCGATGGAGGATATCGATCCGCTGCTCGCCATCGTGACGCCATTGCCGGTGGAGGGGCTTCCGCCGGAAATCCCGCTGCTCCACATGGTTCCATCCTCCATTCTTTTTCCGCTGGCCGCGAGGATCATCACCGGCTGCGGCTTTAACGCGATGCGGCAGACCGAACCGCATCGCGAGCGCCATCATTGTATCCCCTTCCCGCGCCGTTACGATGACCAGTTCCTCCGCGGAGCGCGGCGGCGCGCAACTTCCCGGCCATCTCCGCCGTAGCCGCTTCCACATTTCTCAGGAGGAATTATGCGTATCACTCTTTTCGCGTTGACAATGATTGCGGGATCGATTGCCCTTGGCGGCGTTCTCGCGGCCGGACGAAGCGAGCAGCGTGAGAATTTCGCGCTGAAGAAGGATGTGGCAGGCCGTAACCGGCTGGCGCTGCGGAATATCAACGGCGAGGTGAAGGTGAGCGGCGTTGAGGGATTGAAGGAGGTGAAGATCACCGGCGTCAAGATCGTCAGCGATGGCTCGGCGACGGACGCAACAAAGCATCTGGCCGATATCTCCGTGGAGATCGCCGAAAGCGCGGACGGGCTTACCGTCACCACCGTTCAGCCGGACGGCGAGGATTCCCGCGATTATTCGGTGAACTATACGATCGAGGTGCCGCGCGACTGGAAAGTGACGGTGGATAACACCAACGGCGATGTTGCGCTGGCGCATATCGGCAACGAGGTGGCGGTCAATGTCACCAACGGATCGGTGGAGACGAAGGATATCACCGGCAACCTGCGCGGCCAGATAACCAACGGCGATGTCACCACTGATGCCACGCTGCCGGAGCATGGAACCTGCTCACTGACGACCACCAACGGCCAGATCGTTGCCCGGCTGGTGGTTCCGCCAACGGCAACCTGCCAGCTTGAAACCACCAATGGCGACGTGAGACTGGAGATCCCGAAGAACAGCTCCGCCGGCGTCAGCGCCGAATCGGTCGCCGGGGATGTCAAGGTGCATAACCTCCCATTCGTAACGAAGAAATCGGACATTACGATTAAGGAAGATAACGACGATGATGATGAAGATGACGACGATGATGACGGCCCCGGCACCACATTCTCCGGCACACTGGGGAGTGGAACGGGGAAGATCGATGTGAGCGTGACCAATGGCGATATCGGGCTGAAAGGCTTCTGAGATCGCGATGCAATCGTGATGACCATGCGGCGGCGGAAGCGATCCTTCCGCCGCTTTTGTTGTTACCGGAACCGGACGGGCGGACGCGATATCAGAACATCGTGTTGCCGTTGGCTGATTCCTTTGGAATCACCTGAAGCACATCCCAGTGCTCAACGATTTTCCCATGCTGATCGAATCGAAAAATATCGATCCCCGCGTAATCCTCACCCCCCGGCCATTTCTGAAAACAGTGGAGCACTCCTTCGGCAATCGCCCGACGCGATGGCCCTACAACGCCCGTGGCTCGGCCGCCGCGCCACGCTTTCCGCCGAAGAGCCGTTTCAGCCAGTTGAACTCGAAGTTGAAGGTGACGGTTTCCCGCGAGACCAGAATGGTCAGGTAGATGCCGAGCGCGCCGATCACCACATCAGCCATCCACATGGCAACCGATGGCGGAAGCACCGCGCGATCGGCGAGCTTTTCACCGGAGACCAGGCAGGACCAGTAGACCACGAAGAAGCCGAGCGCGATGGCGGCCGAGACGCCGAAATTGCCGCGGCGGACGAGAATCCCCAGCGGAGCGCCGACGAAGACAAAGACGAGGCAGGCCGCCGGAATCGAATATTTCTTGTAGATCTCCACCAGATACTGATCGGCAATCTTCCCCTGCTCCACCTTTGTCACGCTCTCCGATTCCACCTGCGAGCGGAACGTTGAAAGATCACTCAACGCCAGACCGGAGGCATCGCGCACGCTGATCGGCGGTTGCCCCTCGGTCGAAAACGTCTGCCGGGGACGGGCGGTATGTTTGAGGAACAGCGTGTCGATATTCAGCTCCGCCCGATGGCTTACCGCCAGCGCGGTATCGGTAATCGCGCGCATCGCCTTGATCCCCATCGTCCGGTCGGTCCTTCCCAGCCGCGTGGGATCGGAGCGGTTGAACGCAAACCCCTCGGTGCTGATCGACACCTGATGCTCGTCGAACGCCAGCCGCCGGAATTCCCCCTGATTTCTCCTGTTCACCTGATGGATCTCCCCCTGGTAAAAGGTCATCACCAGCTTGCTGAAATCCTTGTTGAACCGAAGTCGCGCCCGTTTCGCGTTGATCACGTTGAGGATATCGCCATCCTGTCCGTAGATCGTGACGTTGTAAAGATCGTTGTTGGCCCTGTCCACCTGCCGCGCCAGAATGCTGTACCCCTGAAGCGTGCTGAACCGACCCGGATCGATGGCAAAGGTCGGCTTCAACTGCTTGATATCATTCTGAAGAACGTAGGCGCGCTGGTTGGTTTCCGGAAGGATTTTATCGTTGAAATAGAAGAGCGCGCCGAAGAGCGCCAGCCCGCCGATGATCGACGGAAGCATGGCGCGGAATGCGCTGCCGCCGGAACTTTTGATGATGGTCAGCTCGTTGTTGCCGCTCAGTTTCCCATACGCCATCAGCGTGGCGACAAGAACCCCCATCGGCACGGCAAGCACCAGCATCCACGCCATGTTGTAGACGATGAACTGGAGGATGATCCAGTAACTGAGCCCCTTGCCGACCAGATCGTTAAGCGACTTGAAGACGAACTGAAGGAGAAA
>JBDSJW010000345.1:0-4187 GCA_039917235.1 Kapaibacterium sp. (SeqCode)
CGTCCCGGCGATCGCCACCATATGCGCCGCGTCGATGGCGAGATTGTCCTCGCCGGTTTCCCTCCCAATCTCCCATGCCTCCACGAAGAGGGGGAGTGCCCGCTCCTTCTGACCTGCGGAATTGAACGTTCGCCCGCGCTCCAGCAGATAGCGAATCCGCGCGCGCCGCATCTCCGGCGTCAGCAGCGCGGCGGCTTCATCGAGGATGGCGTGTGCCTCGGCGAACTTCCGTTGCAGGCTCTGCGTGCGGGCAATCTGCGTGAGCAGCTCGACATGATAGGGCGTCCCCTGCGGCGCGGCGCGCAGAATCTCCCGGAAGCGTTGTTCCGTCTCATCCGGCTTCTGATAGTTCCAGAGCCGGTCGAAGTTTATCTGTTCACTATCGGCTGTCTGCATGCTGGTGCTCCGTGATCTGCGTATTGTGTTTGCAAGATACGTTGTCGTTGCTGCAACTACCGATACCGTATCCACGGATACGGCAACCGACGATTCACTATTATTGCGTTCTTCGATATCGTTCAATCTTCTCAGCCGATACATGCCCTACTCAATTGAACAGACCGACGCGCAGTTGCGCGATACCAGCGCCGCGATTCGCTATACGCTCGCGTTCCCGCAGGCCGCACAGCATCTGGTTCACGTGACGATGGAGGTGGATTCCACCGCCGATGAGATCATCCTTGCCATGCCGAACTGGATTCCGGGATCGTACAAGGTGCGGGACTTTATCGCCTATCAGGGGGATCTCCGCGTTGCCGGTCCCGATGGCGCGGCGCTGCCGTTTGAGTGGATCGCCAAGAACCGCCTCCGCGTGCAAAGCGGGGGGAAGGGGATCAGCGTCACCTACGTTTATTTCGGCAATGAGCGGACGGTGCGGCTCAGCCACATCAACAGATATCACGCATTTATCAACCCCGCCAACGCGCTGATGTGCGTGGAGGGGCGCACCGCGGAGGTCCATCACGTAACGATCGAGCATCCCTGGAGCAGAGTCTCCACCGCGCTCTCGCCGGTCCGCGCCGGCGTCTGGGGGGCGCTCAATTACGATATCCTTATCGATTCCCCGATCGAGATCGGCGATCATTTCGTTGCCGAGTACGACCGTCACGGCGCGCATCATCATGTGGCGATCACCGGCGACGGGGATGTTGACGCGGGATGGCTGGCGGCGCAGACCGAGCGGATCATCGACCACGCCGTCATGATGTGGGGAAGCCTTCCATACGATCGCTACGTCTTTATCATCCAGCTTCTCCCCGGCCAGTACGGCGGTCTTGAGCATGCACGCTCATCGGTCAATATGTTCGACTCCGAAGGCCTCTCCGACAAAACGAAATCGGTGAAGCTGCTGGCGCTTCTCTGCCACGAGTATTTTCACCTCTGGAACGTCAAGCGGATTCGCCCGGCGGAGCTTGGGCCGTTCAACTACAACGAGGAGAACTACACCAGGATGCTCTGGCTGGCCGAGGGGGTGACGAGCTATTACGATGATCTGAGCGCGTACCGATGCGGGTTCCACAGCCGCGCGGAATATCTGAGGACGCTGGCCGATGAACATCTGAGCCGCCTGCTGGATGTTCCCGGTCGCACCGCGATGTCGATCAAGGAGAGCAGTTATCTCAGTTGGGTGAAGCTCTATATCCCAACCGCCGATTCCCCAAACCGTTTTCCGAGCTATTATCTGAAGGGGGGGATCATCTTCCTTCTGCTCGATCTCCATATCATCGCCGCCACGGACGGCGCGCGATCGCTTGATGACGGCATGCGCGCGCTGATGGACCGCTACCACGCCGATCCGGCGCATGGCATGACCGAGGATGAATTTATTGCGATCGTAAGCTCCGCAACCGGCGTCGAGATCGGCACGCGGCTGCGCGGCTGGCTGGATACCACCGATGAGCTTCCGGTGGAGGAGCTCGTGGGGGCCGTGGGGCTGGAGTGGCGGAAAAAATCGTCGCCGACCGCGAGCCGATTCGGGGATGATCTTCCGTTTCAACCGTCAGGAGCGCCGCGGTGGAGCGGGATGCGGCTGGAGGAGACGAAGACCGGATTGAAGGTTGCGGCGGTTCTCAGGGATACGCCGGCGGAGGCTGCAGGGATCGGCGCCGATGATGAGATTATCGCGCTGAACGGCCTCCGCGTCGCCAGCATAAAGCAGTGGGAGTCGCTGCTGAAGGGAGCGCACGCGGCGGATTCGGTGACGATCACCGCCGCCGCCGAGGGGCGACTCTATCAGACGGCGCTCAGTTTTATTCCGCGCGAGAGCTACGAGCTGGCGGAAAAGTCGGAGCCGTCCGAGACGGAGCGGAGAATGCTGGCGAAGTGGCTTACTCGCTGACCGACTCTCTCGAATCATAGTACTTCAGCAGACTGATAACGCATTTCATGATCTTTACTTATCTCCTGATCTTTATCCCCATTTCGATCGTGCTGGACATTGCCGGCGCGCCGCCGCTCTGGGTGTTTATCACGGCGGCGGCCGCCATCATCCCGCTTGCGGAATGGATGCGGCGGGCCACCGAGCATATCGCCTCGCGCGCCGGGTCGGCAATCGGCGGGCTGCTTAACATCACGTTCGGCAACGCGGCGGAGCTGATCCTGGCGATCTTCGTGCTGAAGACCGGCAACACGGCGGTGGTAAAGGCAACCATCACCGGATCAATCGTCGGCAACAGCCTTCTGGGGCTTGGGCTTGCGATCGTGGCGGGGAGCTGGGGTCGGCACAAGCAGAGCTTTCCGCGTGAGCGGGCCGGGCTGCTGGGGAGCCTTCTGATTCTTTCGGTGATCGGTCTGCTCCTCCCCGCGCTCTTTGATTATACCGAGCGGAATATCGCGCCAACCGGTCATGCTGGCGACCCCAACATCGGCTCGCTTGATCAGAATCTGAGCCTGGGCGTGGCGATCGTCCTGATTCTGGTCTACATCGGCAACCTTATCTACACGCTGATCACCCACAGCAATGTCTTCGGCGGCAGTGATGAGGCTTCCGAGGGGGAGGCGCACGCCGCGTGGTCGATCAAAAAATCGCTGACGGTGCTGGTCCTTGCAACGGCGGCGGTGGCATTCGAGGCGGAGATGGTCTCCAGCGCGCTTGAGAAGACGGCGAGCACGCTTCATCTGACGGAGTTTTTCCTTGGGCTGATTGTCCTTCCGCTTGTCGGCAATGCCGCGGAATATTTCTCGGCGATTTACTTCGCGCGGAAGGATAAGATGGACCTGGTGATGAGCATCGCGGTGGGGGCAAGCATCCAGGTGGCGCTGCTGACCGCGCCGCTGCTGGTGCTGATCTCCTATCTTGTCGGCCATCCGATGAACCTTGTCTTTACCAACCCGCTGGAATTGATCGCCATCGCCGGCGTGGCGTTCGCCGTCAACTCGATAGCGCAGGATGGGGAGACGACGTGGTTCGAGGGATTGCTGCTGATCGCCGTCTATGCGCTGCTGGCGCTGGCGTTCTATTTTGTGACGTAATTGGGTGATATAATTTTGTGACGTAATTGCGTGATATAATTCACGCCATTATCTCCGGGGAATTCTACTCCCCGGAGCCCCACGGCACCGTGAGATCCTTCCACCCGTAGCCGATCTCCTCCAGTATCGCCCCGCCGATGCTGATATGTTTTGATGTCACCGGCAGCCCGCCGCAGCGCTCGTAAAAATACCTGCTCCTGTTTTCCGCCAGCACCCAGACGAGCATCGAGCCGAAGCCGTTTTCCCGCAGCCTTCGGGCGCAGGCGGCCATCAGCGCGCGACCCGTTCCGCGACGTTCGGTTCCGGGTTGCAGATAAATGGCGTAAACCTCACCATCAAGTTCCCACATCTCCTCCCGCACACGACCGAAGTTTGCAAAGCCGTTGATTGCTCCCGCGTCATCAACCGCCACCACCGTCCATGTTTCAGGATGCGGCGTTGTGAGATAATTTCGGTGCCGCGCCTCGTTCGTATCGTGCGACATCGCCGCCAGATATTCATCCGGTACGATGCCGCGATATGTTTTTCGCCAGCTATCGACATGGATTTCGGCGATGCCGCGGGCATCGGAGGGGAGCGCGTCGCGGATAATCATGGATGGTTCATAGTATGAATATATGCGCGGGGCGATGCCCCGCGCACAAAATATTGCGCCCCGATGGGACTTGTGGGGGGGTATCTCTAAAATTCAATTTCCGATTTTCAAGCTCCGTGGG
>JBDSJW010000346.1:0-4093 GCA_039917235.1 Kapaibacterium sp. (SeqCode)
CTTGGCGATGCCGAAATCCTTCAACGATGAGGCAATGCCCCCCACAAGGTTATCCAGCGGCGTCCCCGATTTGTTCGGCGGAAGCGCGCGGACGGTAGCCATATACTCGACCGGGATGGAGGTATAGACATAGGCGGCAACGCCAGCCGTCACCAGAATCGCCAGGAGCAGCATCCATTTCCATGAGCGCCGCAGCAGGCCGTACTGTTCAAACAGGATCACCTGTCCGTCCAGTGGCGGCCCCTCGTAGCGTCGCTCGATCGTGATCTCCTCACGCTGTATCCGTTCTTGACCTATCATTGATCGCTGTTCGTTCATTGTTCCTGAAGATGGGATCGTAGCATCAGATCATCCTAGACTTCAACAGTCTGCTAAAAGGCGCCGATTCTGAGTCCAAACCAGATCTGCGTATCCACGAACGTTTCTCGGTCGCTCTTCGTTTGATTTCTCTGCGCCAGCAGACGAAGATAGATATTCCGGATCGGCTCGTATTCCGCCTCCAGCTTCATATCCAGCAGGCGCTCCTCCGTCCCGTCGAGAAAACGGATAGGGCCGGTTGTCACGGTTGTATCGGCGGTCCGGTTGATATCCCCACCGACGTTCCTGACCATCCCTCCAAGGGAGTCGGTCACATTTGCCCCATGAAGCCCAAGGCCAAGCGTGATGCCGACATGGAAATTAGGGAGGATCTGCACGGCAACACGGGGCTCAATAAGGTAGGAATTCGGCTGCTGCCCTCCGGCCGCCAGCGGGGCGCTGTCGTGCGTGTAGGAGTTAAGCTGGTTGAAATGGGTGAAGATAAAGGGCTCAAGATGCGTGACGGCCACCGATAGATCGACCGGATCGGCCGGCAGGCCTGTCCCCTTCGCCGCCAGACGCCATCCCACTTTGTTGCCGATAAAGCCATCGCCGATCTTCGAGAACTTCAGATCATCGATCATCAGCTCCCCTTCCAGAAACAGACGATCCGCCGGTGCAAAGCTCAACGCCAGATACATATTGGCGTTATCACGATCCCGGAGATATTGCTCCTCCGCCTTCATAAAGATAAACGGGTTCAGATAACCGATCTGAATCCCCCGCCCGTGATAGATCACCGACTCGCCGATCGACGCCCGCAAACCCGCAAACGGCCCGAAGCTGAGAAGATGCGCCGCGATATACTTGTCGGGGATATCGGAAAATGGCCCGCTCTGAAGCGCCGTTACCGGCTCTGAGAGAAGCGAGCCATGAATGTGCGAAAAGCTGAAGCGGCCTATCCGCGCGGTCAGGCGGAGATAATCGAACTCCGATGGAAGCGGCGCCCCGAGCAGAAGGCTCTGGTCCAATCCGCCGCCAAGCTGTATCCGCTCCTTCCCCACCTCAACCGCGATATCGCTCACCTCCGCCCTGATATGCCCGCTCCCGAACCCCACATCGCGACCGAACGCCGTGACGCTGAAGGAGCCGTTCCGCCTGATCCTTGGATCGCGGGCCGCCAGCACGCTGTCGCCGGCGATGGAGCCGTTGGTGATCCGCGCCGCGAATCCGATATGGTTCAACGCCGTCCCGCGCAGTTCCAGCCCCCCCTGTGCAACCATCGCCTTCCGCGATTCCTTGGGATCGACGCGAAGCTCGCCGTCGAGCACCGGAAGGAGCGCCACATGAAGGCCGGCCGCCGGATCGTGATAATCGGCAATGGCGAACGGATGTCCGGCAAACGGATCATCAAGAATCGAGCGGGTGGAATCGCCTGTCGGGAAGATCACGCCCACCGGGCCTTCACCACGATCAACCGCCAGCTCCACGCGGTAATACTCCGCCTGCGATTTCAGGGAACCGGTGATACGCCGGTCGGCGAGCGCCTCATCAAGGAATCGAAGCGCCGCTCCCCGCGTGATCGGCAGATGCTCGCGGGGGAAACCGGGGATCAGCCCAAACTCGTACAGCCGCACAAGAGCGGCCGTTGCCGGATGATCCACCGGCAGCAGTTCTACCTGCGCCCATGCCGCGGCCCCGCCGGAAACCAACGCCAAACCGATGCAGAATGCCGCGCGACGCGCGTGAAAACGGGTCATTCGAAATGCCTCGATCACTTGGTGCGCAGCGACTGCACAACGTAAAAGATGATGTTCGCGATGCTGGCGATGCCGGAGACGATCGAGATAATCGTGCTGGCGGTCTCAAGCGATGTCCTCGGCGGCACATCCCGCTCCCCCGGCACATAGATCTCATCCCCCGCCATGATCGTTGTCCGGTCCGGCTTCTCCCAGATTCCGGTTCCATATTTCAGGATCTCCAGCCGGTTCATCTGCGCCGCCGCGGTAACGCCGCCAGCCTGATCAAGATAGTAATCGAGCGATGTGCCGGGCGTGTACGCCACCCATCCCGGATGCTCCACCCGGCCCCGGATAAAGACATTACGCGGCGCCGGTGGCACCACAATCTCATCGCCGCTCTGAAGGACCACATCCCTGGACTTATTCCCCTTCGCGAAGATCTCGACAAAATCCGCCGAGACACGCCCCTTCTGATTCTGCACGTCCAGCACATAGCGGGCGGTATCGTCCATCGGGAGTGAACTGGTGGAGAGGATGGAGCCGACCGTCGCGGTCTGCGGGATGGCGCGGTAGAAATTCGGCTCGCTTGCGCGATTGATATAGGCGCCGTTCAGCGAGGCATCCTGTTTCAGCCCTCCGGCCGTTCCAATCAGCTCGCTCAACCGTGTGACGCCGGAGATGATCGGGTAGGTCGATGGCCTTCCCACCTCCCCCACCACCCTTACCGCGCCGCTGCGGGGAGAACCTGTCACGGGCGATTCGGCTGAAATCGTGGGGATGAATATCTGATCGCCGGGGGCAAGATCGACCGATGCGAGCGACGCGGAATCGCTGAAATCGACAGGGATCTGGACCAGCCCAGAACCACTGTAGCGGCTGATATACGCCTCGCTGGGGCTGGCATTGGTCCTGAACCCGCCGGCAAGCCGGGTCAGCATCAGGGCGTTATCCCCTTTTCTGTACGCCATCACCGTGGGGGCATTGACGGCGCCGATCACGGCCACGATGGGATCGGCGGGATCGGCGCGGCGGACGATCACCTCATCCCCCTCGCGAAGCGTTGGATTGTCCTCATCCCGTCCCATCGCGCGGTAGCGGAGCAGATCGATTTCCCGCGTGGAGCCGTCGTTGTGCCGCAGCGTCACAAACCGTTGAAGGCTCTGATTGGAGGAGAGCCCGCCGAGCGTGCCGGCGGCGGCGCGATCATCGGCGGCGATCTTCCGCTGATTTATCAGCGCGTCCGCCTGCGTCAGCGGCAGATCCTCGCCAATGGTATTGGCGGCGTCAATCGCCGTGGTGACGCGGTTGGCGGCGCTCAGCACATAGCGGCGCGGAACGGCCACATCACCGCTGACGGTGACGAAGATCAGACGGGGCTTCACCAGGGAGACGGCGACATTCTTGAGATTGGCGGAGCGGGCGCGGAAGAGCGAATCGATGATGCGGCGGAATCGTGCCAGCGTAACGCCTTCAACGTTTACCAGCCCCAGGCCGCGCGGTATCAGGACAGTGTTGTCCATCGAGATCACGATCGGGAACTCCCCCTGCTCGATGATCGGAATGGAGAGAAGAAGCTGATCGGTCGGCCCCAGATAATAGGTTTCCGGGTTGATCGCCCGCTCCACCGGCGGCAGGGCGGCGCCGAGCGATCCCGAGGATGGAGCATCGGCCTTCTTGAAGACAGCCTCATCCTCCTTTACCTTTCCACCGACCGTCGTCTGTGCCGCGAGAGTCCAGGGGACAAGCACCAGGAGATGAAGCAGGAGCAGCCACGGCACAACGTGCCGGCGAATCGATGATATGGGCATGTAAGAACTACGGATGTGACACCTGCTGTAGATACTGGACGATTGCGCGGACGATGCGGCCGGCGGCATCCCCATCCCAGAGAGGAGGAACCGTTGCCCCGGTTCTGTTATCACCGCGACAGATGCGGGCAACCGCGTTACGGACCATCAGCGGCTCCACGCCGATCAGATGATTGGTCCCCTGCTCCACGGTCGATGGCCGCTCGGTGGTCTCCCGAAGCGTAATGCAGGGGATGCCGAGCCATG
>JBDSJW010000347.1:0-6191 GCA_039917235.1 Kapaibacterium sp. (SeqCode)
CGCGGCGGATCACCGAATTTTCCGACATATTTACTCCGACGATGCACGGGACGCTTACAGATCCATTTCCAGGCTATGGATATTCATCCACGATCAATCGATCAGTGACACGATATATTTTCGGAATATCCCTGGCGTTTGCGGGGCTCAATCACTTTATCAACCCCGCCGGGTATGTGCGGATTTTCCCGCCATATCTCCCATTTCCTCAGCTCCTGGTGGGGCTGAGCGGGGTTGCGGAGCTACTCCTTGGCGTGCTGATCCTGTTTCCCCGGTATATGAGGCTGGCGGCGTGGGGGTCGATCGCGCTGCTGGTCGCCGTTTTTCCAGCTAATATTCATATGGCGCTCCACCCCGAGCTTTTTCCCGGCATCGACCCGATCATTCTCTGGCTCAGGTTGCCGTTGCAGGGGGTGTTTATCGCCTGGGCCTACTGGTATGTGCGCCCCGCGTACCGTCCCTGAGCGGCGGAGTGGATGTAAATGACGGAGATATCGCTGATCCGTAAGATCATCATCGATATTCGATCCGCATCACGGATCAGGGCAATCGGAAGAAAGGCTATGCAGCGGCGGCGGCCAGCGCATATGTTTCCCGTCGGAGAAATTCCGCCATTGCTGCGTCGCTTGCAAATTCCGGCATTTCATCGGGAGATATCGGATTTCCCACCATCACCTCAATCTCCATCCCCTGCTTGTTCAGCAGCTCGCGCACGATCAGCGGCCCCTGAAGCCGGCGGTTGATAAGGCCCACCAGATGAAACGGAAAACGATTGTTGACTGAAAAATAGATGGGGAGCACCACCGCACCGCTCCCGCCGATCAGCCGCGCCAGCGTGGGGCTCCAGGGAGTGTCGGCAACGCGGCGCTCGCGACGGATCGGTTTTGAAACAGCGCCGGCGGGAAACATCCCGAGCGCGTTTCCATCGCGCAGCCACCGGAGCGACTCCCGCATCGGCCCGATATTGAAGCGTGGGGAATCGCTTCGTCCGTACGGGTCCACCAGGATCAGCTCATCGCGAAGACCGGGGAGAATCGAGAGAATGTGAAGCGCCATCACCTTTGAATCCGCGCGAACGGAACGGAGCATCTCCGCAAGGATCAGCCCTTCCAGCATGCCCGTGGGATGATTGGCAATCGCGATCAGCGGGCCATGTTCCGGGATTGGAACGGAACCACGTCGCGTGATATGCCAGGCAATATTCATCTCGCGCAGAACCTCGGACATGTATCCTCCATCCGTGCCCCTGCCCCACACGGCATCAACGATCGACTGAAATCGCCGCAGGCCAAGGAGATGCACGGCGGCATCGCGCAGCAGGAGCGATCGGCCGGGAAATCGCGGCAGCGCCACATCCAGCAACGCATCGATCATCTCCGCGAAACGGGGAACATCCTGCCGCCGCGCCGCGCGTTCCATCTCCATCATCGATTAAAGAACCACTCGCCTCCGCCGATCACCCTGGCCCCGATACCGAGCCCGGTTCCCCCCGCGCCACCAATGGTGAACTCAAGGACCGGCGTGGCGGCAAACGCGCCGACATTGCGGGTGAAGAAATATTCGAGGCCGGCAAGGAACGTCATATTCGTCTGGGAGTCGGCGTTGGTGGAGCTGGTGAACGCCAGATTTCCCTGGAGAAACGGGTTGACAACGCCATCGAGCGTGTAGCGGACAAAGGGGCCGATTGCATAGGAGGAAGAGCTGGCCGCGCCGCCCGACATATGCCAGAGATTGATGATCATCCCCGCCTGAACATTCGGCGAAAACGCATACTGCGCGGAGACGCCGTCGATGTTCATCCCGATACCGAACTGTTCGTTGGGAAGCGTGCCGCCGGTGGTTCCCTGGGCATGCACGCGCTGAACCGTTAACGCAGCTCCGAGAAGCAATGCCGTCATGAGAAGCCTGTTGAACTTCATGCTGAATACCTCATTAACCGAAATGGATGTTGCGCGCGTACAAAGGATACACGCCGTGTGAATCAGACTCCGAACCTGGGCCGGGATGGAAGTGGCGGCAAATATACTAGGGTTGCGGAATGTGCCGCGCACTCTTCCCGCATCATGGCGTGGAGTTGAGGCTCACCGGCAGTAGGGACCGGAGCGCATCCGACGCCGTTTGCGCTCTCCCGGGCCCGCCGCCCGCGGATCGGCATTCATCCTCCCACACGCGGATACTATTGAATAGAAGAACACCAATGCGTAATTTTCCCAACTGGCAACTATCCGTTTCATGCAATTCCTCCAAATATGGAAATCGAAGAAATAATTGACCGCATCGAATTTCTCGAAGGCCCGTTTCCGCGCAGGGCACTGAAAAAAGCAATCGAGAAACAGAAGGAGATCACCCCGCATCTTCTCGAAATCATGAGAGTTGCGGCGGATGATGTTGTGGGGACCGCAGAGGATATGGCGTACATAGGGCATATTTCCGCGATGTTTCTGCTGGCGCAATTTCGCGAGCGGCAGGCATATCCGGCGATCGTCAATTTCTTTCTGACGCCGGGGGAGATAGCGCTGGATGCAACTGATGATATCGTCACGGAAGATCTCCATCGCATCCTTGCCTCGGTATGCGGCGACGATGATTCCCTGATCCGCGCCATGATCGAGAACGAAAAAGCGAACGAATTTGTACGATCGGCCGCGATGAGCGCTCTGGTGGTTCTTGTGGCGGCGGGGGTAAAATCGCGCGAGGAGATCATCGATTATTTCAAGGGTCTGTTCAAGCATGACCGCTCCTCCTATACGGAATTTCTCTGGGGCGCCCTGACCGTGGCCTGCACGGATCTATATCCCGAGGAGGTTATCGATGAAATAAGAGAGGGGATGGTGGATGGGAGGATCGATCAACAATTCATCGACATGGAGTTTGTGGACCAGCAGATGGAAATTGGGAAGGAGAAAATCCTTACGCGACTTAACGGGGACCACTATTCGCTGATCGACGATGCGGTTGCCGAGCTGGAAATAGTAATACCAGCGGATTCCCGCCCTCCGGCACGTCAGGCAACCGGCAAACGAAAAATCGGCCGTAATGAACCCTGCCCGTGTGGAAGCGGAAAGAAATATAAAAAATGCTGCGGGGCATGATAGTATCGGGTTCCGTAAATGATTTACGTCTACAGTATCGGGGTACGTCCAGTTGGGCTATTTGAGCCCGACCGACTTTGAGCGTACTCACGCCTTTACAAACCCGTGTCCACCATAACGGGGCAAGGTCACTTCTGGCGTGACATACTGCCTCCGTTTTCATTCAAGTTTGCGCTACGTTGTTACTCTTGTTACTCGAATCAACACAAGCAACACCCAAGCAACAAAACAACATCAAACGTCAGAAAACGGAGGCTAATCAACAGAAGACAAAACGGCGAAATTAGCCCAAAATCAACTATTCCCCTACTATTGCTTTGTGGTTGATTTCCATAAACAACTTCTCCTCAAAGTTCTTCCACATCATGCTCTCTACGGGCTGGGTGCTGCGGCCGTTGTATTTCGCGCTCCCCTTGATGTTGTATGGAACCTCCACCTCGCCGCTTGTGGCAAAGTAAATAAGCTGGCCGATCGGCATGCCGCCATAGACGCGGATAGGCTGCTTTACCGAGATCTCCAGCGTCCAGTGATTGCAGAACCCCACATCCCCCTTCCCCGCCGTTGCGTGAATATCGATGCCGAGACGGCCGACGGAGCTTTTTCCTTCCAGAAATGGAACATGCTTGTGCGATTCGGTGTACTCCATGGTCACCCCCAGATAAAAACGCTCCGGCAGAAGAACAAAGCCCTCCTCGGGGATGCGAAACGATGTGATCGTGTTGTGCTTCCGCGCATCCAGCAGAAGCTCATCGTACATGGCAAGTGTCTCGCCAAGATGCACATCGTAGCTGTTGCTGCCGAGCGACTCGCGGCGGTATGGCTCTATGACGATCTCACCAGCGCCGATGGCGCGGAGAATTTCACTATCGGAAAGGATCATGGACGATATCTCTCTAGGGAATGAAGGATTATTATCAGTAAAGTTCGCGCGCGGCGGGTTCCCAGACAAAAGATTCGCGTATCGAACGGAAACAGGCGGGACGCGATGAAAATTCAGGAGCCGTAAATATACGGTTCGGGGGATGGAGATTCCATGGAATATCGCGATCCGCCGCCGCCCGGGCATTGAAAAAGAGGACCGAAATGCCCGCTCACAACCGGTAATGCCATAAACGACGACAGGGAAGCCGATTGCTCGACTTCCCCGTTCGTATCCTATCCTCCGAACATCCGGCATGATGCCTGTTACGGCACACCGGGATAAATGAAATGCTGCTCTATCTCCGGTTCACCACGACCACACGCGTTCTCTGCACATCGTCGCCGTTGGCGATGGTGATCATATAGACACCCGCCGGGAGATCATGCGTATCGAACTGGATGGCATTCTTTCCACGCGCGGCATCGAGCATCGAATGGCTGACGGTCTTTCCCAACCCATCAGCCACCGTAAGGACGATGTTCCCATCATTCGCGGCGGTATAATCGAGCGTTGACATCTGCCCACGTTCGATCGGGTTTGGAGCTGAAGTGATGGACGAACCGATCACCGGAGCATGATCATCCTGTCCGATTCCGGGGGTGAGCTTGGGGAACACCGGACGCGGGCAGACCTCCACATCATTATCCGCTCCCCAGAGCTGGTATACGTTGGTTTCACCCAGCGAAAGCTCGGTATGAGTGGGGTTGAGACAAGCCCAATAGGTTAACGGGTTGGCAGAGGGAGTCCACGTATAATCGCATCCGGTATGTCCGGCATCATCGGTCTTGACGACATAGTATTCATTGCTGGCAAGCGGCTGCGAGAGGGCATCGGCCGACATGCCGCAAATGATAATTCCTCTCTTCGTGCCCGCGGATTGACCGACCTGGGCCAGAGAGTAACCGTATGATCCGTTATGCTCTCCACCAAACAGACGGCCAGTCAGGTTGATAGGCGTCAACGTTACCTGAGAGATCGCAAGAAGAAACATATCATCATGGCGGAAAGGAAGGCCGGAAGGAGGCTGAACGAATCGTTCATTGGTATTACCGGTCAGGATCAGATCTCCCGCCACCACTCCACGAGGCTGTGCGCCATAATTCGGCATATTTTCATTCACCTCCTTGATATCGTAGCCGATATCACTGGCATAAGGAGGTCCGGGGAACGTATTCCCGATCCTGCTCTGAACAGGGCCCAGATTGGAGCATGGATAGCTCTGGCTTTTTACCACATAGACATCCCAGTCACCGGAGGGAGAGGCGTTGGTCTCGCCAATCGCAACAAGTTTCCCCAGGTCTGGTCCGATTGTTGTCAGCTCGATAACCGACCGGAAAAAATCGCTGCTACCGGGAGGACCAAACTCGGCGGCCCCCTGCGGAGCCGCGCCGATCAGGCCATTCGTTCCCACCCGCATCATAAATCCCTGCGCATTCTGCCCCGGAGCTATCCTGTGGCCCACAGCGACGATATCATTGGCGTTGGCGCCCACCTTGGTGATCGTCAGCGCGTTAAATCTCTCACTTCCACCCAGATCGTAGGTCCGTTCCCAGAGCACAACCCCGGTCGATGTAAGACGAAAAAGAAGAGCATCATGGTTGGTGCTGCTAGTATTACGCCAGCCCGCCACGACCAGATCCTGGGTTCCATTTCCCGAAAGCGCGGGAGCCGTCTGGATATCGTTAGCCCAGTCATTAACCCTCTGTTCGCCGAATGTCTTCAGCCAGATAACATTCCCATTGCAATCGATCTGCATTACAAAAATATCCATCGGAAAGCCGGGGGCCTGCGTAACGCCAGTAATCGTATAACCATTTGCCGACCCCATCGATACGATGCTGTTGCCGTAATCGTTGTTGCCTACCCCGCCGATATCGTACGATTGCGCCCAGATCACCGTCCCATCACCTTTTGTGGCAACCACATAGACATCGTTGTTCGTACCGTTCACCGTCCTGCTTCCAACTGAAATGAAATCGCTGCCGCCGCAACCGGTCTGCGTGGTTATGCCCCGCACGCCGCTCCCTCCGGGCTCGGCGTAGACACGCTCAAAGGAAACCTGTCCCCGGGCCGCGGTAAACCCGATACAGAACAGCATGATTGCAAGCCCCCACCTGCTCATGTGGGATTGTCGTAATAACGATGTCATGATGGCACTCCTGAATATGGATAATTGT